>DASZJK010000032.1:0-2418 GCA_035948155.1 Candidatus Dormiibacterota bacterium | reverse complement strand
ACGACAACCGCTCGGCCGGCACGAAGAAGCAGAAGACCGGCTTCATTCCGAACCCCAAAACCATCTGCGCCGCGCTCGACCAGTACGTGATCGGACAGGAGCGGGCGAAGAAGGTCCTTTCGGTCCAGGTGTACAACCACTACAAGCGGATCTCCGCGTCAAAGTCGGTCGGCGACGTCGAGCTGTCGAAGTCCAACGTGCTGCTGGTCGGACCGACCGGCTGCGGCAAGACCTACCTGGCCCAGACCCTGGCCAAGATCCTCGATGTTCCTTTCGCCATCGCCGACGCGACGAGCCTCACCGAGGCGGGCTACGTCGGCGAGGACGTCGAGAACATCCTGCTCCGCCTGATCCAGGCCGCTGACTTCGACATCAGCCGCGCCGAGCGCGGAATCATCTACATCGACGAGATCGACAAGATCGCGCGCAAGTCGGACAACCCTTCCATCACCCGCGACGTCAGCGGCGAGGGTGTGCAGCAGGCCCTGCTGAAGATCCTCGAGGGGACGGTCGCCAACGTCCCGCCGCAGGGTGGACGCAAGCACCCGCACCAGGATTTCATCCAGATCAACACCACCAACATCCTGTTCATCTGCGGCGGGGCGTTCGACGGCCTGGAGAAAGTCGTCGAGCAGCGCATCGGCCGCCGCGCGATCGGATTCGGAGCGCCGAACAACCGGACCGAGAAGCGAGTGGTCTCCGAGACCCTGAAGCACCTGCAGCCGCAGGACCTTCTGAAGTACGGGTTCATCCCCGAGTTCATCGGCCGCCTGCCGATCATCGTGACCCTGCACCACCTCGATCAGCAGGACATCGTGCGCATCCTCACCGAGCCCAAGAACGCGCTCGTGAAGCAGTACCAGAAGTTCTTCTCGCTGGACAACGTCGAGCTCGTCTTCCAGAAGGGTTCGCTCGACGCGATCGCCGAGCTTGCTTTGCTCCGCGGCACCGGCGCACGCGCGCTCAAGTCGATCATCGAGGAGGCTTTGCTCAACTCGATGTTCGAGATCCCCTCGAGGCCCGAGATCAAGCGCTGCATCATCTCCGAGCGGTCGATTCGCGACGCGCTCGAGCCGGAGTTCGAGGTGGCCGAAGAGACCGAGGGCACCGGCCGCGCGGTGGGGGAGTCGGCCTGATCGGAGGCCCCGCGACCGCCGGCGCTGGCGGCTTTCCACAGCGCTTGAAACCCGCGACTGCCGGCGCTCGCGGGGTAGCGTTCCCTCTGAGAGCTAACATTCACGTCACCGTGAGCCGCGAAGTACGCGTATCCGTAGCCTCGCCGGCTCTTTCGCGCTAACCGCGAACTTCCCGCCGGCGGCACCAAAACAAACCAGATGGATGAAGCACGCCCACTGACCGACACCCCAATGCCGAAGGCATTCGATCCACAGGCGATCGAGGCCGGCTGGTACGCGCGCTGGGAGGCCGACGGCCTCTTCGTCGCCGACCCGCTGAGCGAGCGGCCCAAATTTGCGATGTGCTTTCCGCCGCCCAACATCACCGGTGAGCTGCACCTGGGCCACGCGCTCCAGACCGCCGTTTACGACACGATCGCGCGCTACAAGCGCATGACCGGCCACGAGGTCCTGTTCCTCCCCGGTTACGACCATGCCGGCATAGCGACCCAGAACGTGATCGAGAAGCAGCTGGCGAGAGAGGGCCTGACCAAAGAGCAGCTCGGCCGCCAGAAGTTCGACGAGCGGGTCGAGCGGTGGTACGAGCAGACCGGCGCCACGATCATCAACCAGCTCCGCCTGCTCGGCGCGTCGATGGACTGGACGCGACTGCGCTTCACCATGGACTCCCGCTACTACCGGTCGGTGATGACCGCCTTCGTCGCCTTCTACGAGAGGGGCTGGATCTATCGCGCGCCCCGCATCGTCAACTGGTGTCCGCACGACCGCTCTGCGATCTCCGACCTCGAGATCGAGTGGCAGGAGCACCAGGACACGCTGTACTTCATCAAGTACCCGATCGAGGGCGGCGGCGAGGTCACCATCGCGACCGTTCGCCCTGAGACGATGCTCGCGGACACAGGCGTCGCGGTCAATCCGCAAGACAAGCGGTACAGATCGATCATCGGCAAGACCGCGATCCTTCCGCTCGTCGGCCGCAAGCTGCCGATCATCGGCGACGACGCCGTCGAGACGGAGTTCGGCACGGGCGCGCTGAAGGTCACGCCCGGCCACGACCCACTCGACTACGAGATCGGGCAGCGGCACGGGCTCGAGATCGTCAACGGCATGCACGAGGACGGAAGCATGAACGTGCCGGGCCTGCCGTACGACGGCATGCCGGCGCTCGAGGCGCGCAAGCGAATCGTGGAAGACCTCAAGGCTCAGGGCCTTGTGGTCAAAGAAGAGCCGTACACCCACGAGGTCGGCCACTGCGACCGCTGCCACACGATCATCGAGCCCC
>DASZJK010000031.1:0-2240 GCA_035948155.1 Candidatus Dormiibacterota bacterium | reverse complement strand
CATCGACCAGATCGTTGAGGTCATGGACCTGCGCCGGCATTACCTCGACGGCACGCCGCAGGGCGAGGCGCGGATCGAAAACCTGAACGAGCTCCGCGGCCTTGCCGAGAGCTTCGACGACCGCGACCCCGCTCAGGGCCTGGAGGATTTTCTCGCCGAGGTGGCGCTGGTTTCGGATGTCGACGCCTACGACGAGAACGGCGAGGGCGCGACCCTGATCACCCTCCACATGGTCAAGGGCCTTGAGTTTCCGGTCGTCTTCATGGTCGGCATGGAGGAGGGGCTGCTGCCTCACCAGCGCGCGCTCGACGAGCGCGAGGAGAACCCGTCCGCGGTCGGCGCGAGCACGGAGATGGCCGAGGAGCGACGCCTCTGCTACGTCGGCATGACGCGAGCGAAAGATCGCCTCTATCTCAGCTGCGCTTTCCGCCGCCACCTCTACGGTCGCTCCCAGCCCGCGTTCCCGAGTCGCTTCCTGAGCGACGTTCCGCAGGCTTTGCTCGCTGCGCCGCGGGGCAGCGCTCCGGTGGCGCCGCCGCGCCAGGGCTACAAGGAGCGTTACATCGAGCGCCAGGTGCAGGCCGCTCCCGCCGCGCCGCCCGTGCAGCGTTTCTCGAGCGGCGACCGCGTCTCGCATCCCTCGTTCGGCGCCGGCACCGTGGTCAAGAGCACGCTGACCCGCACCGACGAGGAGCTGCTGATCAAGTTCGACAAGGTCGGGCTGAAGATCCTGAGCGGCATGCTGGCGCCGCTGACGAAATGACCAAGCGCAAGAAAAGGGCGGTCGACCCCGCAGTCCGCGTCGAGGAACTGCGGGAGCTCATCCGCCGCCACGAGCACGCCTACTACGTGCTCGACCAGCCCGAGGTTTCAGACGCCGAGTACGACGCGCTGTTCCTCGAGCTGCGGCGCATCGAGGAAGAGCGCCCCGACCTGCTTGCATCGGACTCGCCCACCCAGCGCGTGGGCGGCGAGGCTTCGGATCAATTCGCCAAGGTACGCCATCGCTCGCGGATGCTCAGCCTGCAGAACGCATTCGACGAGGCCGAGATCCGCGCATTCGACAAACGGGTTCGCGCGGCGGTCGGGGACAGCGTCGTCTACTGCGGCGAGCTCAAGATCGACGGGCTCGCGATCAGCCTGACCTACGCGAAGGGAAGGCTGCAAAACGCGGCCACGCGTGGCGACGGCACGACGGGAGAGGACGTCACCGCGAACGTGCGGACGATCCGCAGCGTTCCGCTCGCTGTGACGCCGGCGAATGGGCTGCCGGAGCTCTTCGAGGTGCGCGGCGAGGTCTACTTCCCGATCGCCGGATTCGAGAAGCTCAACCGCGAGATGGAGGCCGCGGGCCGGCCGCGCTTTGTCAACCCACGCAACACCGCCGCGGGGAGCGTGCGCCAGATCGACCCCAACGTCACCGCGGCCCGCGACCTGCAGACGTTCATGTACACGCTCGATCCCGCCGGCGCCACAAAGTCGCAGTGGGAGGTGCTCAACACCCTGGAGGGCATGGGCTTTCGTGTCAACAAGAACCGCCGCCGCCTGCACTCGATCGACGAGGTGATCGAGTACCACGACGAGTGGCAGCGGAGGCGGCACGAGCTCGAGTACGAGATCGACGGGATCGTCGTCAAGGTCGACGGCTTCGGCCAGCAGATCGAGCTTGGCTTCGTCGCGCACTCCGCACGCTGGGCGATCGCCTTCAAATACGCGCCGGAGCAGGCCGAGACCGAGGTCGAAGACATCGCCTGCTACGTCGGCCGTACCGGCGTGCTCACGCCGGTCGCGCATGTCAAGCCGGTGATGGTGGGTGGCGTGACGATCCGCAACGTGACGATGCACAACGAGGCCCAGGTCAACGAGAAGGGCGTGTACGTCGGCGCAAGGGTGATGATCCACCGGGCGGGCGACGTCATCCCCGAGATCGTCAGCGTCAAGGACCCCAGGCCAGGCTGGAGGATGCCCGCGAAGTGCCCGGTGTGCGGGGGAGAGGTCGTGCGCGAAGAGCCGTACATCGCCCACCGGTGCATCAATCCGTTCTGTGGCGCGCAGCGGCTCGAGCGTCTTCGCCACTTCGCCGCAACGATGGACATCGAGGGCCTCGGGTACGCGACCCTGTCCCAGGTCATCGACCGCGGCGTCGTCGAAGACCCGAGCGACCTCTATCGCATGACCAAGGACGAGGTCAAGGAGCTCGAGGGTTTCGCAGAGAAGTCGGCCCAGAACCTGGTGGACGG
>DASZJK010000030.1:0-3609 GCA_035948155.1 Candidatus Dormiibacterota bacterium | reverse complement strand
CGGTCGGCACCCACGACCTGCCGACGATCGCCGGCATCTGGACGTTGAGCGAGCCGGAGAACCGCCTGCATCACCTGCGAGAGAAGCTGGTCAACCTCACTCACATGCCCGATGACGCGAACCCGGTCGACGTCGCCGTCGAGACCTATCGCCACCTCGCTATGGGACAACCGCGAATCGCGCTGGCGTCCCTCGAGGATGCGCTCGGCGTCCACCAACGGCCCAACGTTCCGGGCACCACCAGCGAGATGCCCAACTGGCGTCTGGCGCTTCCTATATCTATCGAGGACATCGAAACTTCTGATGGGCCGAACCGCATCGCGGAGGTCATGAAGGAAGCGGGCCGCTAGTACGATCTGAAGGGATGATCGCGCGCAAGAAACTGAGCGGCACCGACCTCGAGCTCTATCCTCTCGCGGGCCTGGGCGAGAACCTGCCCATGACGGTGAAGGTGCTCCTTGAGGGCCTGATCCGGCTCGTTGAAGCCGGAGTCACCGACGAGTCCAACATCGCGCCGCTCGCGAACTGGCCGGCTCCCGCTCCCGACGCTGAGCTTCCGTTCTTGCCCGCGCGCGTCCTGATGCAGGACTTCACGGGCGTGCCCGCCGTCGTCGACCTCGCGGCCATGCGCTCGGCGATGAAGCGCGCGGGCAGGGACGCGGGCAAGGTCGACCCGCTCGTGCCCGTCGACCTGATCATCGATCACTCGGTGCAGGTCGACTCGTTCGGGTTCCGCGACTCATACACGCGCAACATCGAAAAGGAGATCGAACGCAACCGCGAGCGCTACGCGCTGCTGCGGTGGGCGCAGCAGGCGTTCCACAACTTCTCGCTGGTGCCGCCCGGGATGGGCATCTGCCACCAGGTGAACCTCGAATATGTCGCGAAGGTCGTGCAGGTGCGCGAGCTGGAAGGCCGCAAGGTTGCGATCCCTGACACGCTCATGGGTACCGACTCCCACACGACGATGGTCAACGGCCTCGGCGTCCTGGGCTGGGGAGTTGGCGGAATCGAAGCCGAGGCGGCGATGCTCGGCCAGCCGGCTTACCTCGCGAGGCCCATCGTGGTCGGCGTGCGATTCCACGGCGCGCTGCCTGCGGGATCGACCGCGACGGACCTCGTGCTGACGCTCACCGAGATGCTGCGCAAGCACGGTGTGGTGGAGAAGTTCGTCGAGTTCTGCGGCGACGGGTTGTCCAGCCTCTCCGTGCCGGACCGCGCCACGATGAGCAACATGTGCCCCGAGTACGGGGCCACGTCCGCCCTGTTTCCGGTCGACGCGCAGACACTGCGTTATCTGGAGATCACCGGCCGCAGCCGCGAGCAGATCGACCTGGTGGAGCGGTACACGAAGGAACAGGGCCTGTTTCGACGCGACGGCGACCCGATACCCAGATTCAGCGAGCTGCTCGAGCTCGACCTCACCAGGATCGAGCCCAGCCTCGCCGGCCCCACGCGCCCACAGGATCGCGCGCCCCTACCCAAGGTCTGGGAGAGCTTCACCACCGCGTTCGCCCACACCCCCAGGCCCAGCCCGGATGCAATCTCCCGGCTTACCGGCGAAGGCGGTCCGATCGACGGGCGGGCGGCGGTCGCCGTCGTCGCCGAGCCCGTGGCGAAGCTTGAGGACGGCTGCGTCGTGATCGCGGCGATCACCAGCTGCACCAACACGTCGAACCCGTCGGTCATGGTCGCCGCCGGGCTGCTAGCGAAAAATGCGGTGGAGCGCGGGCTGGCCGTGAATCCCTACGTCAAGACGAGCCTTGCGCCAGGCTCGCGCGTCGTGACCGACTACCTGGAGACCGCGGGGCTGATGGCACCGCTCGAGAAGCTTGGCTTCTTCCTCGTCGGCTACGGATGCACGACGTGCATCGGCAACTCCGGTCCGCTGGCGAGCGCCGAGGTGGAGGCGGCGGTCACGAAGGAGAACCTGAGCGTCGTCGCGGTCCTTTCCGGCAACCGCAACTTCGAATCCCGCATCCACCCGCTCGTCAAGGCGAGCTACCTCGGCTCGCCCCCACTGGTCGTCGCCTACGCGCTCGCCGGCACAGTGCGCATCGACCTCACGAAGGACCCCATCGGACACACGACTGACGGCAAGCCCGTGATGCTGTCCGAGCTGTGGCCATCGCAGGAGGAGGTCAACGCGGTGGTGCAGCAGTGCGTGAAGCAGGAGATGTTCAAGCGCGAGTACTCGCGCATCTTCGAAGGCGACGAGCACTGGAAGAAGATGAGCTCGCCGACAGGCCCCATCTTCCATTGGGACGAGACTTCCACGTACGTCAAGGAGCCGCCGTACTTCGAAGGATTCGCGCACGCGCCCAAGGCGCTCACCGACATCCATGCGGCGCGAGCTCTTGCGGTGCTCGGAGACTCGGTGACGACCGACCACATCTCGCCCGCCGGCGCGATCCCTGTCGACAGCCCCGCGGGCAAGTACCTCATCGCGCACGGAGTCGAGCGGATCGACTTCAACAGCTATGGCGCGCGGCGCGGCAACCACGAGGTGATGGCGCGCGGAACTTTCGGCAACATCCGCCTTCGCAACAAGCTGGTCGAGCGCGAGGGCTACTGGACCGTGCACATGCCGGATGGCCACGCCGGGCGCGCGCAGGGCGCACCAGCCGAGGAGACGACGATCTTCGAAGCTTCCGAGCGCTATCGGACCGAGGGAGTGCCGCTCATCGTCATCGCGGGCAAGGAGTACGGCTCTGGCTCGTCACGCGACTGGGCCGCCAAGGGCCCGCTGCTGCTGGGGGTGCGCGCGGTCATCGCGGAGAGCTTCGAGCGCATCCACCGCTCCAACCTCGTGGGCATGGGCATCCTGCCACTCCAGTTCGCTCCGGGCGAGAACGCGCAGCTGCTTGGGCTGAGCGGGCGTGAGCGCTACACGATCCGCGGCCTCGAAGGCATCAAGCCTGGTCATCACTTCGAAGTCGAAGCCGCGACCGATGACGGCACGGTGAAGCGCTTCACCACCCACGCACGCGTCGACAACGAGACCGAGGTTGGATACCTCCACCACGGAGGCATCCTGCCGCTCGTGCTGCGCGAGCTGATCGGGAAAAACTAGAGCTCGAACCCCCGGATAGTCGCGACTATCCGGCAAATCGGCGCATGAAAACCCCGGATAGTCCGGACGACCCGGAGTGTCTACGCCGCCGGGATGGCTGCTTCGCTGTCCTCGTACGACGTTTTGATCGGCAGCCACCGCTCGTGCCCGCACTCCGGACACTCGAACAGGCCGACCAGCACCTCGGGCCGCGATGAGTCGGAATGCATGGTGCGCAGCTCCATCGAAACTCGCGCGTCATGGCGTTCGCACGCAGGAGCCTCGTCGTAGCTCATGACGGAATTTAACGCGTTGCGTTGAAACGACCGCTAGTGAATGTCGCACAAGGGGCCAGGTTGCCCACTTGTCGCCGACAACCTAAGCTTCGGAGCAGTCGTGGCCACGAAGAAGCTCGAGCAAGAGGAAGTCCAGGAACCGCGGCCGACCGTGCGTGAGTGGGCGCAGTCGGTGCAGCAGTCGGCCAGGCTGGTCGCGGGCGCGGACGGCCTCGACCGCCAGGTCGAGTGGGTCCGCCTCATGGAGACGCCCGAGATCCA
>DASZJK010000029.1:0-1989 GCA_035948155.1 Candidatus Dormiibacterota bacterium | reverse complement strand
CGCCGGAATCACCCTCACCATCCCCGGAAAAGCAGGCCAGCCCAGAAAACCCGCAGAACGCAAGCAGCCAGAAGCCGGGACACGCCCGAGACTGCCGACTTAAAAACCGACGTGGCCATCGCGCGGGTAACGGCCCACGATCTTGCAGCTGGCGGCCGGCCAGGGCCAGCGCACCGCGCGGGCAACCGGCCAGACCGGACATTACGGGCGGGCAGCACATCGGCGCCCGCGACACGCCGGAATCTCACGTTACTTCGGAACGCCCACGTGAACTGGGCGACGTCGCATTGCGAATCGACCACATCGGCTCCACGGCGGTGCCGGGCCTTGAAACAGCTTCGTCACGCGAGGCTGAGATCATGGACAGCCTCGTCGTAGCCGATGTCCTCGACGCACTCGGGCTCCTTGGCCCGCGCGTGACGGTGCTCAAAGATGCCGGGCCGGGAAACGCGAGCTGGCTCGTCGAGACCGGATCGTCTCGGCGGGTCGTGCTCCGCTGCTACCACGATCAAGCCACCCTCACCGACATCGCATACGAGCACAGCCTTCTGCACCGCCTGGACCGCCGAGGCTGGGCAGTTCCGGCGCCGCTGTCGCCAGTCGTAGAGGTCAACAGTCGCGTGTGGTGCCTGACCCGCTATGTCTCTGGTCACCCGCGCACGCTGGAGACTCCTGAGGAGGGCGCGCAGCGCGGCCGCGACCTAGCACGGCTTCAGGTGGCGATGCGCGAGCTCACAGAAGAGCTCGGGCAGCGGCCGGGGTGGCGACCCCAGCACACTGCGCCGACCGTCCACGAGGACATCGACTGGAACGCCTGCGTCAGCGCGCTCGCGACCGTCGATGCGGATCTCGCCACCTGGGCGCGTGCGGCGCAGGTCGCGGTTGCGGCTGCTCTTGGCAACATCGGAGCCGCCGACCTGCCGCTAACCCTGATACATGGCGACTTCGCCGAGTGGAACGTTCATTACGACGAGCAGGGAAACTTGGCCGGAGTCATCGACTTCGGGCTCGCTCACCTCGACTCGCGGCCCTACGAGCTCGCCATCGCCCGCACCTATCGCTCGCCCGAGACGATCGACGCCTACCGCAGGGAGCTAGTCGCGCACGACTGGCCGCTTACCGAACTCGAGGACGACGCGATCCCGATCCTCCACCGTGCCTTCCGAGTGGACATGGTGGCCTGGGAAGCCTCGGTTGGCATGCGCACAGGCAGCTACGACCTGCCCATGATCGAAAGCCAGCTCGCCCGGAGCGGCGTCACTCGGCCGTAAGGACGGCCTGGTGATCGCGGGCGGCGACTGGAACGGATCCACGGCACGCAATCTACGGATAGATGACGCCCAACGGCTGCTTCTGCGCGCTGAGGCCGCGGGGCTCGCGGCGCGAACATGCGGGAGAGCGGAGCAGTGGCGTCTGTCACCTTCACTAGGCAAGTCGCTTGCCGGGTTCGTGGGTGTCGCGCTCGGAAGCTGATGCCTGCGGATCCTGTCTTCGGGCTGGAGGGCGGTTACGGTCGCGCCTGCCCGTAGACCTCGGATACCCGGCGCAGTTCCAGCATGCTCATCGCCGCATCCCCGCTATCCGCCGGTTGCTGGGTGCGGGTCGAGTTGCGGGTTGCGGAGTTCGATCTGGCCGCGGCCGTTCAGGAAGAAGCCGAAGATGATGCTGATGGCATCGGCCGGGATCTGGGCGGTGACCTCGTGGCGGGTCCAGTCGCGGGTTCCGGTGACGGGGGCGAAGTGGTTCTCGGGATCGTGCCAGGGATCCGGTGGGGCCGGTCGCCGTCCTTCGCGGGGGATGCGGAGCACCAGTCCGGCGCGGTCGGTGACATCGGTGGTGCGCAGGTCGCCGCGGAAGGTGACCGTACGGCCGCGGTAGTCGTCGGGTTCGATCCTCTGGCCGAGGAAGGCGAATCCGGCGGGTTGGGGCACGGCCGCGGCCAGGATCGCCCGCCCGTCTTCGGTGGTGCAGGAATAGTCCTGGTCGTGG
>DASZJK010000028.1:0-1758 GCA_035948155.1 Candidatus Dormiibacterota bacterium | reverse complement strand
AAGGAAGTATCGTTGAGCCGTGCAGCGGCTCCGTACCTACACAGTTGACGAGGCGAATCGCGAGCTCCCGCGGGTGCGCCCGATCGTCGCCCAGATCGCGGAGCTGTCGGCGCTGCGCCCGGACCTCGAGGAGCAGCTGCGCATGGCCGACTACGCCGCCCACAAGGCAGGAGCCAACGGGGACGACAGGGAGCGGCAGCAGCAGGCGCGCGATGCCGTCAACGGCGCCGAGGAAGAGCTGCTCAAGGCGGTGCTCAACCTCAACAGCATGGGCATCCAGCTCAAGGGTCCCCTGGAGGGCCTGATCGACTTTCCGTCCTACCGCGACGGCGAGCTCATCGAGCTGTGCTGGAGGCTGGGCGAGGAGCGCGTCGAGCACTGGCACCGCATAGGCGAGGGATTCTCCGGCCGGAAGAAGCTCTAAACGGTCTCGGACTTCTCCGTCTTCTCGTGGATCGGGCCTCTCACAGCCTCGTAGACCGCCCTGGCGATCCCGGCCGCGTCCAGGCCCCGCTCCTTGAGGATGTCCGAGGCCTTGCCCTGGGGCAGGAACTCGTCGGGTAGGGCCAGCGTTCGCACCTTTCCAGCGAGACCGAGGGGCGCGAGAGTTTCCAGCACGGCGCCGCCGAAACCGCCGGCTCCGACGTTGTCCTCGACGGTCACGACCACCGGGTGCGAGCGGGCCCAGTCGGCGATGCGCGGATCCACCGGCTTGATCCACCGCGCGTTCACCACGCCGCAGGAAACGCCCTGAAGCTCCAGGCGCTCCGCCGCCTCGCGAGCGACCTCGACCATCTTGCCCACGGCGAAGATCACGGCGTCGTCGCCTTTGCGCAGCTCCTCCCATCGACCGATCGGGAGTGGTTCGACCGGAAGGTCGGGCGTGGCCGGAACGGGGCCCCTGGGGTAGCGGATAGCCACGGGTCCATCCGTCGCCAGCGCGGTCTCGAGAAGCGCGCACAGCTCGGTCGCGTCCTTGGGCGCAGCGATCTTGAGGTTGGGGATCAAGCGAAGGTAAGACAGGTCGAAGATGCCGTGGTGCGATGCACCGTCCGGCCCGGTCACCCCGGCGCGATCGATCACGAACGTGACCGGGAGCTTGTGGAGCGCGACATCCATGATCGTCTGGTCGAACGCGCGGGCGAGAAACGTCGAGTAGATGCACACGACCGGGTGCATTCCGGCCATCGCCAGGCCCGCAGCGAACGTCACCGCGTGCTGCTCGCAGATCCCGACGTCGAAGAAGCGGTCTGGAAACTCCTTGGCGAAGTTGAGAAGCCCGGTGGATGAGGCCATCGCCGCGGTGATGGCGCAGACCTCGGGCCGCCTCGTCGCCGCGGTCATGAGCGCGTCGCCGAAGACGTCGGTGTAGGTCACCTCCGTCGACCGGGGCCGGCCGGTCAGCGGGTCGAACGCGCTGACGCCGTGGAGCTTGTCGACCTCGTCCTCGACGGCGGGGCCGTAGCCATGCCCCTTCTCTGTGACGACGTGCACCACCACCGGCTCGCGCAGCTTCTTGGCGCGAGTGAGCACCTCTTCGAGGGCGGCTTCGTCATGGCCGTCGACCAGGCCCGCGTATTTGATTCCGAGGCTCTCGAACATCGTCGACGGCTGCAGGAGCTGCTTCAGACCTTCCTTCACGCGGTAGGCCGCCTGGTCGGCGGAGTAGCCGACGAGGGGCAGGTCGCGCAGCAGGCGCGAGATCTCTTCTTTGACCTTCTCGTACCGAGGATCCACGCGCAGCTGGGAGAGGTGACG
>DASZJK010000027.1:0-2441 GCA_035948155.1 Candidatus Dormiibacterota bacterium | reverse complement strand
GGCGCCATCGACATCGCACTTTATTTCTCGAAGGTGCTCGGCATCGACGAGTTCTACTACCGGGTTTCGACGCGCGACGACGTCAAGGAGAAATGGCTTGGCGGCGAGGAGCAGTGGCAGGAGGCGCAGGCCGACCTGATGGAGGCGCTCGAGTCGATGGGGCAGACCTACCACGTCGGCGTGGGCGAGGCCGCGTTCTATGGTCCGAAGATCGACTTCCAGGTCTTCGACGCCCACCGGCGCGAGTTCACCAACTCCACGGTGCAGATCGACTTCCAGCTGCCGCAGCGATTCGACCTCGAGTACGTGGCCGAGGACGGCTCGCGCAAGCGGCCGGTGATGGTGCACCGCGGCGCCGCGGGCTCGATGGAGCGCCTCTTCAGCTACCTGATCGAGCGCTACGCCGGCGCGTTTCCGACCTGGCTGCACCCGACACAGGTGGTCGTGGCGCCGGTGAAGGATGAGTTCAACGATTACGCACGCCAGGTCGGGGCGCGCCTTCGCTCGGCTCGCGTGCGAGTCGACATCGACCAGCGCTCCGAGCGGCTCGACCGCAAGATCCGCGACGCGAAGCTGAAGAAGGTCCCGTACATCGCGGTGGTCGGGGGCAAGGAGGTCGAGGCGGTGCACGTAAACGTGCAGAATCGCGCGAGCGAGAAGGTGGACATGCCGCTCGAGTCGTTCGTGGAGCTGATCACCGCGGAGATCGCCGAGCGCCGCCGCTGACGCGACGAGTCGGCGTCCCCGCAACTACGCGATAGTCGCGACTAACGCGGGATTCGGGGCCGCCACGATTCCGATAGTCGCGACTATCGCGGGTTTTGGACGCCCGAGCTGGTTCGCACACGCGACGGCGCTGAGGTTAGAGGCCGCCCGGGAGCCGGCCGCCGCAATCGCCCTGCGCCGCGACGGGCACCATCGCGCTGGTCGTTGCGGTCGCGACTCGCGGCTGGTGCTGCGCGTCGCCGCCGGAAAGGATGTGGTTGTCGTCGATCCACGTGCACGCGAACATCCCGGCGATCGTCGGCGCGCCGATGGTGAACGACGTGCCGTTGTTGTCCACGAACGCGACGAACTGACCGCCCGGGGACACGTACGCCAATGCGGGTCCATTGAGGGCAAGGGTCCGGACCGTGCCCGCTGTCCAGTTCAGCCACTTGCCCTGCATGAAGTCGGTGCCGTTCTCGCAGACGACGCCGGAAGGCGATGGTGGACCGGTGATCGGGCAGCTGCTGTAGTCGCCGAGGGTGAAGCGACGGGTCGCGGTGGCCGGATCGACGACGTGGAGCTCGCGAGCTCCGCAGCAGAAGGGTCCCCCGCCCTGCGTGCACGACGGGGTCTTGGCCAGCACGAGGTTGTTCGTTCCGTGCCAGCCGACGGGCCACAAAGAGAAGGCGCCGGTCTCGCTGAACAGGTCGAGGTGGTTGCCACCACCGCTGAGGTTCTCGGCGTACAGGCGGGTCGAAGCTCCCGACGAGTTGAAGTCGTCGACGATGACCGCGATGCGTGAATCGTCCGGGCTGACCGAGAACATCGCGCGGCGCGATGCGCTCGGCGCGGGCACCGTCGTCGCCGTCCCGGTGGCGCCATCCGGTCCGAGGTAGTGGACTGCCCCCTGTGCGTCCTCGAAGTAGACGCGCGAGTTGCTCATGCTCAGCGGCGGCGATGTAACGGCGGCGGCTGCGTTGGCGCAGGACGCGAGCGGCGGCGTGCTGACCTGCGCGGACGCGACCACCTTGCCGTCGACGCCGACGATGCTCACCGTGTAGCTGCTGGCGGCCTGGCTGCCGTACAGGACGCCATAGGCTCCGGTCACCGGCTGAGGCGAAGGGGAGGAGGTCGGAGCTGCCGAAGGCGAGCCTGACGCGGACGCCGAGGCGGACGGTGATGGACTGTGGCCGGCGGTCTTGTTGGAGCCGCCCGACGGGGAGCCACCACACGACGCGGCGATCGCGGCGAGCACGAGCAGCGTCGCCGCCTTGCTGGGTGCTGAGACGTAGGGCAGCGTTCCCATCGACCTGAGCAACGCCATTTTGCGCACGCGGTTACGTTTCCGGTACGATCCACGCTCTGAAGCAGGGCGCCGCCCTCACCCCCAGGGCTCCGGTCCAAAGGGGTTCACGAAGCGGACGGCCCTTGCTGTCCGTTTTGTTTTTATCTGGATGGAGGAATAGATAGCAGCACTGAATTTGACCGAGGTAGCGTCCCATACCGTTTAAAGAGCTAAGGATCAACGATCAGATCCGCAGCTCCGAAGTGCGTCTGATCGATGACCAGAACAACCAGCTCGGCGTGCTGTCTCTCGACGCCGCCCTGCGCATCGCCAACGAGAAGGGACTCGACCTCGTGGAGGTCGCTCCGCAAGCCAGCCCGCCCGTCTGTCGCCTGATGGATTACGGACGCTACAAGTTCGAGACCGTCAAGCGCGAGAAGGACCAGCG
>DASZJK010000026.1:0-3931 GCA_035948155.1 Candidatus Dormiibacterota bacterium | reverse complement strand
CGGAGGTCGGGCGGATCGTTGTTGAGCACGCGCAGCGGCGACGCCAGCAACGCCACCATGCCGATCGCGATGACGCCAGCCGAACCCACGAGCGCGCCGATGACGGCACGGCCCCGCACGGCGAAGACGACCAGGGTCAGCGCGCCGGCGAGCATGGCGAACGCCCCGCTGCGCGAGGTCGTGACCCACCAGCCCGCGATGAGCACGACCACCGCCGCCGCCCACGCGAGCACGAAGGCATCGCGCCGCAGCGTCCGCTGGATCGCGAGCGGAAACGCCATCGCCACCAGCGCTGCCAGCAGGTTTGCGTTGCCCAGGTTTCCATCCGGCCGGAAAGCGACGTGCGCCGCCCACTGCTGGACCCCCTCCAGCGACGCGACGCAGACGCCGAAGACGAAGCCTGCCACCAGCCACTCGCGCTGCAAGCGATCGCGGAGCAGCCACACCGCCGAGACAAGCAGCCCGAGGTAGCTCAGCCGCATGGGCAGCGACTCGTACCGCGCGTACGAGCCGGCAAGGCTCAACGGCCACGAGATCGAAAAAGCGAACGCGAGCACGGCAGCCGCCGCCGAAGCGATGACCGGCCACCGCAGCTCGCCGAGGTCGGTCGCCCGGCCGACAACCAGCGCCAGGCCGAGACCGAGGCACGCCCCGCCGACCACGAGCGACGCCCGCGGCAGGATGTAGGAATCGCCCGCCGTGGGTAGAAATACGACCGGCAGGGCTGTCGCGAGGGCCGCCGGAAAGTACCCGCTGAGCCGATCGAGAAGGCGCGCCACGCGCGTACTCTTAACCGAAATCGACTCCCAGAGTTGGACGTTATATTAGGTGCAGGGGTACCACCCGGTACCACCGAAGCGTTTGAGGAGGTGCTGGCCCCACCTAGGTAAACCGAGAGTCCAGGAGGATAGGGATTTTGTATCCGTTTGAAAGATTCACAGAGCGGGCCAAAAAGGTTCTGACGCTCGCTCAAGAAGAAGCAGAACGATCACACCACAGCTATATCGGTACAGAGCACCTGCTCCTGGGACTTCTCCGCGAAGGTGAGGGTCTCGCCGCCAAGGTCCTGAACAACCTTGGCGTGGAAATCGGCAAGGTTCGCCAGACGATCGAGTCGGTGCTCGGCCGCAACGAGCGGATCATCATCCAGCAGATCATCCCGACGTCGCGCGTGAAGAAGGTCATCGAGATCTCCTTCGAAGAAGCGCGGCGCATGGGCCACAACTACGTCGGCACCGAGCACCTGCTCCTTGGTCTTCTGATCGAGGGCGAGGGTATCGCCGCCCACGTGCTCGAAGACCTTGGCGCCAACCTCGAGAAGGTGCGCGGAGAGATCGAGCGCCTGCTCCACGACTCGAGCGCGGAGACCGAGGCCGAGCCGGCGCCGAAGAAGCCCTCGAAGACGCCGCTGCTCGACCAGTTTGGACGCGACCTCACCGAGCTCGCGCGCCGGAACCAGCTCGACCCCGTGATCGGGCGCGAGACGGAGATCGAGCGCGTCATCCAGATCCTCAGCCGCCGCACGAAGAACAACCCGGCGCTGATCGGTGAGCCCGGCGTGGGCAAGACCGCGATCGCCGAAGGGCTCGCGCAGCAGATCAACCTCGGCAACGTGCCCGAGTCGCTGCAGCACAAGCGTGTGCTGACGCTGGACATGGGCGCCCTGGTCGCGGGCACCAAGTACCGCGGTGAGTTCGAAGAGCGATTGAAGAAGATCCTCGACGAGATCCGCTCGAGCCGCGAGGTGGTGCTGTTCATCGACGAGCTGCACACGCTCGTCGGCGCCGGTGCCGCGGAGGGCGCGATCGACGCAGCCAACATCCTGAAGCCCGCGCTGGCGCGCGGCGAGATCCAGTGCATCGGTGCGACGACGCTCAACGAGTACCGCAAGTACATCGAGAAGGACGCCGCGCTCGAGCGGCGATTCCAACCCGTGTTCGTGGACCAGCCTTCGCTCGCGGAGACGATCGACATCCTCAACGGCGTCAAGTCGCTGTACGAGAAGCACCATCGCGTCACGATCAGTGATTCCGCCGTCCACGCCGCCGCGGTGCTGAGCGACCGCTACGTGAGCGACCGGGCCCTGCCCGACAAGGCGATCGATCTCATCGACGAGGCCTCAGCGCGGGTGCGCATGAAGCTGACCACCACGCCCGACGAGCTGAAGGACCTGCAGAAGGAGATCCGAAAGCAGAGGGCGGAGCAGGACGACTCCGTCAACAAGCAGGACTTCGAGGCCGCGGCTGGCGTTCGCGACAAGGTCAAGAAGCTGCAGGACAAGCTCGCCGTCAAAGAGGCGCAGTGGCGCGACAAGCTCGGCGAGACCGTACCCGACGTGGGCGAGGAAGACATCGCTCAGATCGTCGCGGCCTGGACGGGCGTGCCCGTTTCGCGGCTCGTCGAGGAAGAGAGCTCGCGACTCCTGCGCATGGAAGAGGAGATCCACAGGCGGATGGTCGGCCAGGACGAGGCGATCGTCACGGTCTCGCAGGCCGTGCGGCGCGCGCGTGCCGGCCTGAAGAACCCGAGGCGGCCGATCGGATCGTTCATCTTTCTCGGACCGACCGGCATCGGCAAGACCGAGCTCGCTCGCGCGCTCGCCGAGTACCTGTTCGACTCCGAGGACGCGCTGATCAAGCTCGACATGTCGGAGTTCATGGAGCGGCACACGACCGCCCGGCTGGTCGGGTCGCCTCCCGGATACGTCGGCTACGACGAGGGCGGGCAGCTCACCGAAGCGGTGCGCCGCCGGCCTTACTCGGTGATCCTCTTCGACGAGATCGAGAAGGCGCACCCCGAGGTCTTCAACATGCTGCTGCAGATCCTCGAGGACGGTCGGCTCAGCGACGCGAAAGGCAAGATCGTCAACTTCGCCAACACCGTGATCATCATGACCTCGAACCTCGGCATCCGGGACGTCAACCAGGCGGGCACATCGCTCGGTTTCCAGCCCGCTGTCGTCGACGAGAAGGACGAGGTCGAGCGCCGGCACCAGAACACCAAGCAGAAGATCGACGATGAGCTCAAGCGCATGTTCCGGCCGGAGTTCTTGAACCGCGTCGACGCGGTCGTGGTGTTCAAGAGCCTCACGACGCACCAGATCCGCGAGATCGTGGACCTGCAGCTCAACCGGCTCGGCAAGCACCTGGCCGAGCAGCAGATCACCATCGAGGTGACCGACGCTGCGAAGGACCTCCTCGCGAAGGAGGGCTACGACCGGACGTACGGCGCGCGCCCCCTGCGGCGTGTGATCACAAGCCGGATCGAGGACCAGCTCTCCGAGCACCTGCTGCGCGGAAAGATCGCGCGCGGCGACACGGTCCAGATCGACGTCGAAGGCGAGAGCGACCTGAAGTTCACGCCGACCAAGCACGCGAAGAAGGAGCCCGCGACAGCAGCCCCGGCGAAGCCCTAGAGCCTTCCCCGGTTGCGGGGAAGTACCGCCCGAAGGGCGGGGATGGGGTGATTCCCCTCCGGCCCTTCGGGCCACCTCCCCATGAATGGGGAGGACTTCCCCTCCGGCCCTTCGGGCCACCTCCCCATAAATGGGGAGGACGTCCACAGCGTCCCCCTGGCGTTTACGACACAATCGAGCGCTGCACCCGTGAACGCGCCTGCTCCCCTTCGAATGCGCCCGCTGGAGGTCGGCGACCTGCTGGACGAGACCTTCCGCATGTACCGCCGCCACTTTCTCTTGTTCGGTGGGATCTCGGTGATCCTCTCGATACCGTCGGCGGCGCTCTTCGGCCTCGCCCTCAGCTCGTTTTCTTCGGTGCTGCAGCAGGCCAACGGGCAGACCACTGACCTGAGCTTCATGACGCCTCTGCTGGCGGGCTTCGCCGGCGGGCTGCTGGTGAACCTGCTGTTCCTGCCTTTTTCGATGGGCGCGATCACTTACGCGGCGTGCGAGTCGGCGTTGGGGCGACCCGTC
>DASZJK010000025.1:0-1735 GCA_035948155.1 Candidatus Dormiibacterota bacterium | reverse complement strand
TGTCGGGACTACATCGCGGTCGACGAGCTGCCCGGGCTGCAGCTGAAAGGCAAGTCGGCCCAGACCTTTCGCGTGTTCAAGGTCACCGCGATACGCGAGGAACGGACCTCGCCGTGGGTGCCCATGCCGACCGAGGCCGCGATGCACGCCTACGAGGCCAAGCGCAAGATCTTCACGACCCAGTCGGTGTTGGCGTGAGCATCGAAAAGGCCGCCGCCCTGCTGGCGCAGGCGCGTCGCGGGCTTGCGCTCACCGGTGCTGGCGTGTCGGCGGAGAGCGGAATCCCGACCTTTCGAGGCGAAGGCGGGCTCTGGACCAGGTACGACCCGGTGAAGGTCTCCTCCATCGACAGCTTCATGGCCGACCCCGCGTCGTACTGGCAGGTGTCGAAAGATCGCGGCCGTGTCGCGCTCGCCGCGAAACCCAATCCGGGCCACACCGCGCTGGCGGCGCTGGAGGAAGCCGGTCACCTGGTCGCGATCGTCACCCAGAACACTGACGGCCTTCACCAGGACTCGGGCGCACGGCGCGTGATCGAGCTCCATGGATCGGGCCGCAAGGTCCGGTGCCTCGAGTGCGGAGCGATCGAGTCTCGCCAGGACGTGCAGGACCGATTGAGCATCGAGATGCCGCCGCGCTGCCGCAGCTGCGGTGGGGCTGTTCTCAAGCCGACCGTAGTGCTGTTTGGAGAACCTATGCCGGTCGAGGCTGTGACGGCCGCCTACGACCTGGCGGTCCAGGCGGACGTCATGCTCGTCGTCGGAACCTCCCTCGTCGTGTATCCCGCCGCCGAGATACCTCTCGTCGCCGTGCGCGCCGGCGCGCCGATGATCGTGATCAACGCCGAACCGACACCTTTCGACCGTTTCGCCGAGGTCGTGATCAATGGCCGGTCTGGCGAAGTTCTGCCCAAGCTCGTTTCGCTCATAGGTGCGTGACGCTGCCGGCGACGTAGGGCCGGCCGTCGACGATGAGCTCTCCGTTGGCGCCGATGTCCTCGGCCAGACCTTCGGTCGAGTCGATCCGAATCCGCCGGCCGAGGGTTGCGGAAAGCTCGCGCCAGCGTTGCAGGATCGCGCCGCCTGGCGCGGAAGTCCACTCATCGATGCTTGTTCGCAGGCGATCCAACACGTCATCGCGAGGTTGCTCGAGCCTCGCGGCCCCGTCCGGCGCCCACGTCAGGTTGATGCCGATGCCACAGATCGCGCGGCCCGCCGTCGTCTCGACCAGGATGCCGCCTAGCTTCTTGCCGTGCAGAAGTAGATCGTTCGGCCACTTGAGCCGCACGTCCGGGCCGCACGCCTCGGCGGCCGCCACGCCCGCGGCCAGGCTCAGCAGCGGATTCGGCGCGAGCACGAAAGAGACGAGGAGCGCAGTGCCTGTTGGCGAGTCCCACCGGCGCTCGAGGCGGCCGCGGCCGGCGGTCTGATGGTCGGCGACGACGACAGACCCTACGGGCATGGCGCGGGCGATGTCCTGGGTCGATGTGACCGTGCCCACCCGCAAAACTTGGCCTTTACCCACGACCGGTAAGCTAGCCCAGTGAAGGTCCACCGAGCGATCGTGCTCGTGGTGATGATGGCGCTGACGCTCGGCCTGATCGTGCTGATGACCGTCAGCGGCATCGCATCGTTCGACGCGCACAGCCTCATCGCGCTCGCGGTGGTCGTCGCCGCGGCGGCGATCAGCGGCGTCGCGTTCAGCTGGAATCGGTACTTCAAGCGGCGCTAGTGTC
>DASZJK010000024.1:0-4624 GCA_035948155.1 Candidatus Dormiibacterota bacterium | reverse complement strand
GAGCTGAAACAGGCCATGGATGATGTGTCCGACGAACCCCTTCGCCCGACGGTCCATCGAGATCGTGAGCACGCTGCCACCGCCGGACCGCGGCTGGACCTCCATGCGCCAGGTCCCGCCTGACTGCGCGGCGCTCGCCTCTTCCACTGTGGCCGTGATCACCGGCTCGTTCCATTCATAGCGTTCGATCGACCAGATGCCCAGGCTCGCCGTACCTTCGCGGACGCGGGCCCAGCTGTCTCCCTGATCGAGAACTCTGAACGACGACGGCGACAGGTCCGGCCATAGCTCGGCGCGTCGCGGGCCGAACTCGGTCAGCGCGCCCCAGACGACCTTTGGAGAGAGGTTTGTCTCGACTGTGTACGTGACCTTAGCCATTGACGGGGCCCGGCGGGCTGAGGACCACGATCGCCGCGCCGACCACGAGGACCAGGACCAGCTGATCGAATCCGTACGGCGCCTGCAGCCAGTCGCGCGAACCGCGCACGAAGATCCAGGTGCCCACGAACAGCGCGGCCGCCACCCCGAAAATGGCCCCTTGCAGCAGCTGCGCCCGACGTGGGGTCAGCGCCAGACCGACGGCCAGCGCCACCACACCAGCCCCGCCAATCGGAAACGGCAGAAAGAGCAGAGGCAGAAATCGGTCGTCCGAGAAATTGCCGAACACAAAAAGTCCGATCACCAGGGCAGCCGCAACCCCCAACAAGAAGATCCCAAGGCCGATTCGAACCGCTACGGCTGCGCGAGGAAGCCGGATGAGAAGGACCACCACACCGGCAAGTCCGGCCAGCAGAACCAGCCACTCCAGGTTGCTGAGCTCGATCGCCTCGTTGGTCGACGGATGCGGAAAGAAGACGCTCGGAAACACCCAGAGAAGAACGATGGCCGCCACCATCGCGACCGTCGACGCAACCCGCCAGCTCCTACCCACCGAACTTCGACTTCGGAACCTTCTCGTCGATCGCCATGTTCGCGAGATGGTCGGCGCCGCGATTCTCTTCGCGCCGGACGTGCTTGATCTCGTAAGGCATGCCGTCGAGAAGTCGCATCGCCTCAGCGTGCAGCTTCTGCAGCTCGGGCTCCTTGATCCTGTACTGGCCCTTCACCTGTTCGACGACAAGCTTGGAGTCGAGAAAGATTTCGAGGCGGTCGGGCTTCCAGGGCTTGACGGCTTTGAGACCTTCGATGAGTGCGTGGTACTCGGCCTGGTTGTTCGTCATTACGCCGAGCCACCTGTGCTTTGCCTGCAGTCGCATGCCCTGGTCGTCCTCGATCAGGATCCCGGCTCCCGCGGGGCCGGGATTCCCGCGCGCGGCTCCATCGGTCCGGAGTCTCAGACTTCTGCGGGACGAGCCCGTTAGGGACGCGCTGCCCGCGCCAGCTGATTTCAGGCGATCACCAGGATCCGGCCGCAGTTGTCGCAATGCACGATCTCCTCGCCCTTACGCAGCGCCTGCATACCCGACGAGGTCACCGTGACCCGGCACGCGAGGCACTGGTTGTGATCAACCTCGGCGACCTGCGGATGGGCGCGCACCCGCAGGTACGCGTTCTGCGCCGCCGGTGAGAGCTGTGCCCAGATCCCGTCGCTGTCGGCCTTGACCGAGGCGAGCTCCGTCTGCCATGCCTCCAGGTCCCGTCGCAAGCCAGGCTCGTCGCCCGCGTGGCGCGAGCGCGCTTCCTCGAGATGCTCTGACGCTTCGAGCACGGCCGCGTCCGCGAGCTCGCCTTCCTCCATCAGGCGTAGCTCGGCCTCCTCCTCGACGGCGAAGCTCGCCTTCATGTGCTGCACCTCGTTGCTCAGCTGCATCAGCTCGGTCGGATTGCGGATGCGTCCGCTCATCAGCTCCTTCTCGCGCGACCGCAGCCGCGTCCGGTGCGCCTCGCGATCTCGGTCCGACTCGCGCAGCCGAAGCTGGAGCGCCTCCCGGGCCGAGCGCGCCTGCGCGAGCGCCTCCTCAGCGGCGACGACGTTGGGATTCACGGCGAGCAGCGACTCCGTGCGCTCGATGTCGTCGCGCAGCTCCCTCTCCTTCTCGATCAGTCGCTGGTAGGCCAGCAGAAGCTGCGCGGGCTTCATTCGAGGACGACCAGGACCTGGCCCTCCTTGACGACCTCGCCCTCCTTCACACGCACCTCTTTGACCGTCCCGGCGCGCGGAGACGTGACCGGGATTTCCATCTTCATCGACTCCAGGATCAGGAGCTCATCCTCCTCCGCCACCTGCGCCCCAGGGGAGGTCTTCACCTTCCAGACGCTGCCAACGAGCTCTGCCTTGACCTCAGTCATTGGACTTCCAAACAGAGAATCTTGCGGGCTTCGTCCACCGAGGCGATGGGGCGGCCGATTTCCGCGGCCAGACGGGCCGCCTTTTCCACCAGCTCGGCGTTGCTCGCCGCCATCCTTCCCTGCTCGACGTAGAAGTTGTCCTCGAGGCCGACACGGACGTTTCCGCCCATCGCGAGCGCTGACGCGGCCAGCGCCCATTGATTGAGGCCGATGCCGATGACCTGCCACATGGAACCGTCCGGCAGCGTATCGACCTGGTTCTGCAGATGCCGGGTGGTGCCGGGGATGCCGCCGAGCACGCCCATGATCAGGCTGAACTGGTAAGGCGGACGCAGCACGCCCATGTCGATCAGCGGCGCGGTGTTGGCGATGTGCCCTGTGTCGAAGCACTCGAGCTCGGGTCGCACGCCTGCCTCGTTCATGGCCTGGAGAAAGAACTGGATGTCCCGAAACGGGTTTGCGAACACGTGGTCGTGATGGAACGCCTTTTTCTTTGACGAGTAGATCGCGTAATTCATCGAGCCCATGTTCAGCGCGCCGATGTCGGGCTTCAGCTCGCGGATGTGGGCGATGCGGTCTTCGGCGGGGATGCCAACCGCGCCCGTGGAGAAGTTGACGATCACGTCGGAGCGTGCGCGCACCTCGGTGAGGATCTCGCGAAACGTCTCGACGCTCCAGTCCGGTCCGCCCTGAGGCGTGCGCGCGTGGATGTGGACGATCGAGGCGCCGGCGTCAGCAGACCGCTTCGCTTCCTCCGCGATCTCTTTCGCTGTGTATGGAATCGCCGGACATTGTTCGCGGGTCGCCAGCACGCCGGTCAACGCGGCGGTGATGACGACTTGCTTCATACCGGCATGTTCCCGTGCTTGCGCCATGGCCTGTCGACCTTCTTGTCGCGCGCCTGCTCGATGCCGTTGATGATCACGCGGCGCGTCTCCGACGGGTCGATCACGTCGTCGATCATCGCCCAACCCGCCGCCAGGTACGGGTCGATCTGCTTGCGTATCGTCTCGATCAGCTGGGCGCGCGTGGCCTCCGGGTTGTCGGAGGCCTCGACCTGCTTGTTGAAGATGATGTTGACCGCGCCCTCAGGGCCCATCACCGAGATCTCGGCGAACGGCCAGGCGACGATGGTGTCTGGCTGGTAGCCCTTGCCGTTCATCACGTAGTAACCCGCGCCGTAGGCCTTGCGCATGATCACTGTGACCTTCGGCACCGTCGCCTCCGAGGTCGCGTAGAGCATCTTCGCGCCGTGCCGGATGATGCCTTCCTTCTCGACCTGTGATCCGACCAGGAAACCCGGCACGTCCATGAGGTACACGAGCGGGACATTGAACGCATCGCACATGCGGATGAACCGGGCGGCCTTGTCCGCGGCGTCGGAATCGAGGGCGCCGCCTTTCTGCATCGGCTGGTTGGCCACAACGCCGACCGCATGACCGCCCGCGCGCGCGAACCCGATGACGATGTTCCTCGCCCACGTCGGCTTGACCTCGAACCATGAATCGCGGTCGAACACGGCCTTGACGACCTTCCGCACGTCGTAGGTCGAGCGGGGATTGACCGGGACGATCCCCTCCAGGCCGTCGACGGCGCGATCGGCTGGATCGCCCGTGTCGTGGAACGGCGGCCGCTCGAGGTTGCTCGACGGCAGGTACGACAGGAAGCGACGGACCGTTTCGATGCACTCGCCGTCGTTCTCGACCTCGTTGTCCCCCACTCCCGACTCGTAGCAGTGCACCTGCGATCCGCCCATGTCGTGGTCGGTCACCTCTTCCCCGGTCGCGGCCTTGACCAGCCGCGCGCCGCCCAGCGCCATCGACGACGTGCCTTTGACCATCGGCACGAAGTCGGCAAGGCCCGGGATGTAGGCGGTGCCGGCTGCGCACGGACCGAGCATCGCGGCGACCTGCGGGATCACTCCCGACATGTGGACCTGCTCGGCGAAAAGCCACCCGGTGCCGGCGAACGTCGATCCCGCGGCTTCCTGGATGCGGGCGCCGGCCGAGTCCAGCAGCCAGACGATCGGCTTGCGATAGCGGAGGGCCAGCTCGCGCACGCGCGCGGCCTTGAACTGCTCACCGACCGCGCCCATCGATCCCGCCATGACGGTGAAGTCGTAGGCGATCACCCAGACCTGACGGCCGTCGACGTTGCCGTGTCCGGTGACGACGCCATCGGCGGGCGCGTCGTCGGAACCGTCGCGCGACTGCGCGAGCAGGCCGAGCTCGACGAACGTGCCCGCGTCGAACAGGAGGTCGACGCGCTCGCGGGCGGTGAGCTTGCCCCGCTCGTGCTGCCTGGCGATCTTCTCGGCGCCGCCCATGGCGAGGTT
>DASZJK010000023.1:0-3906 GCA_035948155.1 Candidatus Dormiibacterota bacterium | reverse complement strand
ATGCGCCCTGCGCGCGCCCGGCGTCATCGCGGGGTGACGAACTCGATGGCGCCGGGCTGGATCTCGAACAGCGCGGGCAGGAATCCCACGGCCTCTCCGTCGATGTCGAGGCGCACCTTCTCCGGAGAGCTGACCGAGACTCGCTTGCCGTACATCAGCTCGATTTTCGGATTGTTCTGGTCCAGATGCTTGCCGGCGCGGAAATCGTTCATGCCCCGCATGGTTTCAATCTTGCCCGCGTTCTTGATCAGGATCACGTCGAACACGCCGTCGGTCGGCGAGGCGGATGGCGCCATCTGCATCCCGCCTCCGAAGTACTGGCAGTTGGCGACCACGACCTGCTGCGCCTTCGGGAGCTCGTGTGTGGCACCGTCGACGTTCACGGTCATCGGCTTGTTCTTGTACCTCAGCAGTGCCCTGGCGCCGCCGAGCGTATAGGCGGCGCTGCCGAACCTCTTGGTCCCGTTGCCCATGTTGAAGACGACGTCTCCTCCAAGCCCAGCGTCAGCGATGTTGATGAAATGGCGAACACCCGTCTGTCCGTCATCGGTCTGATAGGTCACGTACCCGGCATCGAGCCGCCTGACGAGCCCGTTGCGAAGCGCCTCGATCGCCTGCCTCGGGTCGGAGGGAATGCGCAGGGTGCGGCGGAAATCGCCCCCGGTGCCAAGCGGCACCATCGCCATCTTGCTGGTCGTCGGGATCGGCGCGCCGTTGCGGAAGAAGCCGTTGAGCACCTCGTTGAGCGTGCCGTCACCCCCGACCGCGACCACGAGCGGACGCGACTCGAGCACCGCTCGCTGCGCGATCTCGGTCGCCTCGAGTGGGCGAGTGGTCAGCGCAACCTCATAGGGCAGGCCGCTCGACGGAAGCCACGTTTCCACCCCCGCCCATTCGCGCCCAGCCCTGCCCGCGCCTGAGGCGGGGTTGACGACAAACAGGATCGGAGCGCCAGGCCGAGCGCCTATGACCGGCCTCCGACGGCTCGCGGGTTCATGATCTCCTCAGGGTCGAGGCCATCTCGCACCACCCTCCAGACACGCATCCAACCTCCCATCTCGCCGGCCACCCATCGCGCTCGGGCCTGCCCGACCCCGTGATGGTGGCTGATCGTCGCGCCAAGGTCCACGGCCACGTTCATTGCTCCTTCCCAGGCGCGAAGGTAGGCCGCCCGGGCTTCGGGTTCGCCATCTGCCGAGCCACCGAACGTGAAGTACGCGCAGCAGCCCTGCTCGTAGGCATGACTGAAGTGGCATAACGCCAGCCCGCCGTCCGCTATTGCGGGCTTGACCCTGGCGTGGAGCTCCGGGAGCGCCGTCCAGGACGCCGCCAGCTCGATCGTGTCGAGGTAGGCGCCGGCCGGCGCGAGGTAGGTCTTGAGGCGCTCGGCCGACAGGTCGAAGCGGTGCCGCTGCCAGCGGTGCCAGGGTTCCTCGCCGAGCTGACTGGCTGCGCCGGCAAATCTCTCGATGGCGCGAGCCTCCGCCTCGGCTGTCTCCTTCAACCCCGCGGTCGCGACCACCAACGGGCATTCAGCCTCGGCCAGGTCGAAGCCGTTGAAGGCCGCGTCCTCCGCGTCGTAGAGGCGCATCACCAGCGGCCGGACACCGGACTGCATCACCGCGCGCATGCACTCCAGCCCCGCCCTCAGGTTGGGAAAGGCGTAGCCGCGACCGATGGTCGACTGCGGCAGACGATGCACCCTCAGGACGGCCCCGACGACGACGCCAAGCGCTCCCTCCGCGCCGAGGAACAGCTCGTGGAGCGCGGGCCCCACCGCCGACCGCGGACCCGGTCTCGGTGCGGCGAAGGTGCCGTCGGGCAGAACAACCGCCAGCGACAGGACCATGTCCTCGATGCTCCCGTAGCGGCTCGACTCCTGGCCTGACGAGCGCGTGGCGACCAGACCACCGACGGTTGTGCCGGGAAGCGAGCTCGGGAAGTGGCCGAGAGTCAGCCCCTTCGCGTTGAGCTGCCTCTCGAGCGCGTAGCCGTTGACGCCGGCCTCGCAGCGACACACGAGGTTCGTCTCGTCGATCTCGAGCACGCGGTCGAGCCCGCCCATGTCGAGGACGACCTCGCCACGCGAGGGCGCGAGCGCTCCGCACACGCCGCTGCCGCCGCCCATCGGGGTGACGGCGACGTGTTTGGCTGCCGCCCAGAGCAGCAGCGCAGCGACCTGCTCGCGGTCGCTCGGGCGCGCGACCAGCACATCCGGCGCGGTGTTACCGGCACGCTCGTCCATGATCCCCGGCGGCCAGAGGTCGCGGACCGCACGCTCGTCGACGTTCGCGGCCCCGACGATCTCTTCTAGCTCGGCCCTCAACGCGACACGAGCCGTCGCGTGTCGGCGACGTCGCGCTTGAGCTGCGCGACCAGGTCCTCGGTCGTCGCGAACTTGATGTCGGGATGCAGGTAACGAGCGAACCGGAGCTCCAGCCGGTGCTGGTAGAGGTCGCCCTCGAAGTCCAGCAGAAAGGCCTCGACCTTGAGCTCCGTGCCTCCGAACGTCGGACGGTACCCCACTGAAAGAGCGGCAACGAAATCGCCTTCTTGCGCGTGGACGCGACCCGCGTACGCGCCAAGCGCGGGGACCAGCTTGTTCGGTTCAGGGCTGATGTTGGCGGTCGGGAAACCTAGCTGCCGCCCGACCTGCGCGCCGGCTTCGACGGGGCCGGCCATGGAGTACTCCCGGCCCAGCATCTGGTTCGCCTCGTGCACCTCGCCACTTGTCACGAGCCGGCGGATCTCCGAGCTGTGCAGGTCGCGCCCTTCGATCGTGAAGGGTGGGACGATGTCGACTTCGAACCCGTGCGTGCGCAGCCAGTCGGCGCCGCCTGTGCGCCCGCGGCCGAAAGCGAAGTCGAAGCCGATTACCCACCGGCGGATCTCCATCGCCTGCGCGAGGCGGTCTATGAACTCCTGCGGTGATAGACCCGCAAGCTCACGGTCGAAACGCAGCACGATCGCGTGGTCGATTCCCGCTCGCTCGATCAGCTCCAGCTTCTCGCGCAGCGTTGTGATGGACGATGGACAGTTCGCGGGATCCAGCACGCAACGGGGATGCGGTTCGAAGGTGATCAGCGCCGACTCGCCGCCCACCTCCCTGGCTCCGCGCACGGTGTGGCCGATGACGTCGAGGTGTCCGCGGTGCACGCCGTCGTAGCTGCCGATCGTCAGCGCGACACGCCCGATGTGCTCCTGCGGGAGCCCGAGGTGCGTCTTCAGCTGAGGACCTTCTCCGGCACGAACGTGCGGCGAAGCGGGTCGGTGTGGCCGAGCGCGACGAGCCTTCCTTGCGAGTCGTGGGCGCAGACGGGGCCTGGCGCGGGCTCCGGAAGGACGCGGACCGATCGGCCCTGGCGCACGAGCGCCTCCTGCTCGACGTTGAGCCGCACCCGCTCCATCAGCGGCAGTATGACCTCCGCCGGAAGCAGGAGGTCGCGAACTGCCTCGACTGTTATGAGCGACTCCAGATCGCTGGCGCGGTCGAGGGTTAGCGGTCCATAGGCCGTGCGGACCAGCCGCCCCAGGTACGCGCCCACGCCGAGCTTTTCGCCGAGGTCTCGCGCGATCGAGCGGAGATATGTGCCGCTGCTGCAGCGGACTTCGATCCGCGCGACGGCATGAGCGCCGGGGCTGAAGTCGGTGACGGCTGCCGAGTACACCTCGACCTCGCGGGCGGGCGGCCGCGACGTGTCGCCGCCGCGTGCCAGGCGGTACGAGCGCGTGCCCTCGACCTTGACCGCTGAATACGCGGGCGGCTGCTGGAGGATCTTGCCGACGAACCCGTGCAGCGCGGCCTCCACCGCGGCCGTGGTCAGGTGGCTGGGATCGCCCACGGCCTCGACCTCGGATTCCGCGTCGTCGGTCGCCGTGGTGAATCCGAAGTGCACGTCGGCGACG
>DASZJK010000022.1:0-4487 GCA_035948155.1 Candidatus Dormiibacterota bacterium | reverse complement strand
GCAGGCCGTCGCGGGCATTCTCACCGTCGATCGAGAGCGTCGCTTCAGCCTTCCCGCGGCGCACGCCGAGGTCCTCACGGATGCCGACAGCACCAACTTCCTGGCGCCGCTGCCGCTGGGCATCGTGAGCGTCGCGTCGGTTATGCCCGAGCTCATGGAGGCCTTTCGCACCGGTGGCGGCGTCCCATATGAGACATACGGCGCGGACATGCGGATCAACATCGCGGAGGGGAACCGGCCGGGATTTCTGAACCTGCTCGGCACGAAGTGGTTTCCCGCGGTCCCGGAGCTAGACGCTCGCCTTCGCGCCGAACCGCCCGCCAAGATCGCCGACATCGGCTGCGGCACCGGCTGGTCGAGCATCGGCATTGCGAAGGCGTACCCGAAGGTCACGGTTCGTGGCCTCGACATCGACCCCGCATCGATCGAGCAGGCCAGGCGGAACGCCGTCACCAGTGGTGTGGCCGAGCGCGTGAGGTTCGAGCTTCGCGACGCCGCCGACCCCCGCCTCGCGGGTGCATTCGACGTCGTCACGGCCTTCGAGACCATCCACGACATGTCGAATCCCGTCGGCGCGCTGCGCGCGATGCGTGGGCTCGTGCGCCACGGCGGATTCGTTGTGATCGCGGACGAGAAGGTCGCGGAAGAGTTCGCCGCACCCGGCGACGAGCTCGAGCGGTTCATGTACGGATGGAGCGCCGTGCACTGCCTGCCCGTCGGGATGGTCGAGCCCAACTCGGCGGGAACCGGAACTGTCATGCGACCGAGCCGGCTGCGCCAGTACGCGCGCGACGCGGGCTTCAAGGACGTCGAGGTGCTGCCGGTGGACGCTGACTTCTGGAGGTTCTACCGGCTGGTTTAGGGCCGACTCTCGGCAAGGTGCAGGCGGTCCCAGTCCGAATACTCGCCGTTGATGTGGACGATTCGCGCCACGCCCGCCTGCTCGAGCAGGCTCGCCGCGATGCCCGCCCTGTAGCCCGACGCGCAGTGGACAGCGACCGGCGCATCGCGCGGAATCTCGGCCGCGCGAAACGGAACGTCCGGGACGTAGATGTGCACCGCTCCAGGCACGTGACCTGAAGCCCACTCATGCTCGTCGCGGACGTCGAGCACGGTCGTGGGTTCCGCGCTCAGCACCCACGCAGCCATGTCCTCGACGTCGGCCGTCTCGAAGGTGGAGACCTCGCGCCCGCTCGTACGCCACGCGTCGATGCCTCCGTCGAGCTCGCCGCCGATCTGGTCGTAGCCGATGCGCAGGAGCTGGCGCTGCGCGGTCATGTGCTGCGCGTGGGTTCCGCCGGCCAGGACCATCGGCCGGCCCCGCGCGATCAGCCATCCCGCCCACACGCTCACCGCCCCTTCGAGGCCGATGCTGTAGCTGCCCGGGATGTGGCCGCGGTCATAGTCGCGCCCGTCCCGCACGTCGATCAGGGCCGCACCGTCTTCCATCATCCGCGCGACCTCGTCGGCCGTCAGAACCGCCAGCGCGGGCAGCGTGCGGCCGATCAGCGGAGGTCCATCGCGGTTGATCGCGGCCATGTCGCGGTAGTAGGCCGGGTAGCGCGGCTGATTGAGGAGGCGCGCGAGGAAAGGCATCAGCTCGGTGGTCCGAAAGAACGGGTTGGTCTCGCGCTCGTGGCCGAGCGTCGTCTCGTGACCGCTGCGACCTCCGGCTCCGCAGAACGAGCCGCCGCCGTGCGTCGGAAACACTCGGAGGTAGTCGGGCAGGCCGCGCAGCCTGACCTGGACCGTGGTCAATGCTTCGAGCGCGAGATGCACCGCGAGGTGCGGGCCGAAGAGGTCGGTGCGAGCGATCGCGCCGAGCATCACAGCGCCGCCCGAGAACAGCGCCCGCGGACGGCCGCCTTCGCTCAGCAGGTACGACTTGTGGTCGGGCGTGTGCCCCGGCGTGTGCAGGGCGCGAAGCGTGATGTCGCCGACGGTCAGCTCCTCCCCCGCCGCGATCTCATCGGTATTCGCGCCCAGCTCGGCAGCGAGCTCGCGGCGTCCGGACACGAAATCGTTGTGCAGGTGCGTGTCGATCGCGTGCGTGAGCTCGATGTGGAGGTCGTCCGCGAGGGTCAGGTAGCGCTCGATGTCGCGAAAGGGATCGATGACGGCTCCGACGCCATGCTCGGTGTCCGCGACGACAAAGCTCGTGTTTCCCAGCTCAGACGCCGGGACCGCCTCGACCGTGTACACGGCGCCTAGTGGAAGAGGGGCGCGCTCGTCAGCAGGATCCAGAGCGTGATCAAGGTCACGAGCCCGGCGCCACCGTAGAAGATCACCTGCGCCGGCACGCTCTTGGCCGCGTGCACCCCGACGTCGACCAGGAAGTAGCGCACCCGGTGCGCGTAGTGGAAGAACGCGAACGCGAACAGGACCAGCAGGTAGAGCTTGACCAGCGGGTTCCCGAGCACGTTGACCCACGTGTCGTAGTGGCGGTCGACCACCGGGACGAGTCCGAGCGGTCCGAGGATGCCCTGCACCAGCACGTGGACGGGAAGCAGGAGCGCGGTCAGCACGCCGCCCTGTGAGAAGAGGAACCACCAGAACAGGTGGGCGAGCGCGGGTCGCTGCCGGACTTCGGCGCTCATCGGGCGAACCAGACCAGGACGAACGCCACCACGACCGACGCGACCAGCCACATGCCAAACATGGCCAGCACGATCAGGCGCGGCGGAACCGGCCGGTCGAACACCTTGAGGCGGAGGATCGTGCCCGCAAGGCTCAGGAACGTGACGCTGTGGTACAGCGAAAACAAGAGGACGATGACGCTGAACGCGATGAACGCGGGCGAGCCGTGCGCATGGTACCGCGGGGCCGGACCCCCGGCGCGTTGAATCTCAACCAGCAGCCACAGCATCCACAGCGCCATCGGCACCGATGAGAACTCGCGCAGCATGTAGTTGAAGTAGTGCCGGTTGCGCGTCCACCAGTTGGCGGGCATGCGCCATCGGTATTCGCGTGGAGCCGCTTGCGCTTCCACCGTCACTCGCGGCTTCCGTAAGGCAGCACGAAGCGCAGGGTGGTGTCGAGCTTTGTTTGCTGGATCGCCTTGGCTGGGTCGACTCCCTTCGGGCACACCACCGAGCACTCGCCGACGAAGCTGCATTCCCAGACGCCCTCCGCCTCGGCGATCACGGGGAGCCGGACCTTCAGCCCCTCGTCGCGCGAGTCGAGGTTGTAGCGACGCGCGAGCGCCGTCGCCGCCGGTCCCAGGAACTCGTTGTTGAGGCCGTAGACCGGGCACGCTGCGTAGCACAGCATGCAGTTGATGCACTGGCTGAACTGGCTGAAGTCGTCGATCTGCTGATTGGTCTGCGGGTGCGCACCGGCCCCGAGCGGGATCTCCTGCTTGCGGATGATCCACGGCTTGATCGCCTTCAGCTTGTGCATGAAGTCGTCCATGTCGATGACCAGGTCGCGGATGATCGGGAAGTTGTTGAGTGGCTCGACCACGACCGGCCGCGGCCAGTAGTCGCGAAGGAACGCGTTGCACGTCAGCTTGGGTACGCCGTTGACCATCATGCCGCAGCTGCCGCAGATGCCCATACGGCACGACCACCGGTAGCTGAGGCTGCCGTCGACGTGCGATTTGATGTAGTTGAGCGCGTCGAGCACGACCATGCTCTCGTCGTAAAACGGGATCTCGTACGACTGGAGGCGTGGCTTCTCGTCGTGCTGCGGGTCGTAGCGGGTCGCTTTGACGGTGACCGTCTTGTCCGCCATCAGTACGTGCGCGCCTCGGGCTGGTAGGTGGTGATCCTCACGTCTCGATACTCCAGTCGTGGTGCCAGCGTGTTGGTGCGGAAGGCCAGCGTGTGCTTGAGGAAGTTCTTGTCGTCGCGCTCGGGGAAATCACGCCGCGCGTGCGCACCGCGGGACTCTTCACGGGCCAGCGCCGAGAAGGCGATCGCGGTGCTGACCTCGAGCATGAAGTCGAGCTCGAGGGCGGCGAGGATCTCGGTGTTGAAGGTGCGGCTCGAATCGTCGATCTTGATCCGCTCGAAGCGGTCGCGCAGACCGCCGAGGTTCCGAGCGAGACGAGAGAGACCGTCGCGCTCGCGGAACACGCCCGCGCCCGCGTCCATCTCCTTCTGCATCTCCTCACGAATCACCGCGATCCGCTCGGTGCCCGTCTTCTTCTCCAGGTATTCGGTCTCGACCCGGCGCGCCTCGTCCCAGAGCATCGCGTCGACCGGGTTCGCCGTCACGGGCTTGGCCGAGCTCGCGTAGTACGCTGCCGCGCGGCCGGCCGCGGCCCCGAACACGAGGCACTCTGAAAGCGAGTTCGAGCCGAGGCGGTTGCCGCCGTTGAGTCCGACGTTGGCGCACTCGCCCGCGGCGTAGAGGCCGAGCACCGGCGTTACGCCCGAGATGTCGGCGTCGACGCCGCCCATCATGTAGTGCTGCACGGGGCGGACCGGAATCGGATCCTTGACGATGTCGATGCCCATGAACTCGCGCCCCAGCTCGCGCATGAA
>DASZJK010000021.1:0-9844 GCA_035948155.1 Candidatus Dormiibacterota bacterium | reverse complement strand
GCGACCGCGGGTGATACTCGACGGCGGCCACAACCCCGCGGCGCTCGTGCGCGCCGGCGCCGCGCTGCGGGAGCTGATCGGCTCGGAGCGCCTCGTCATCGTGTTCGGCATGCTCAGCGAGCGGGATCCAGTGCAGCTCGTCGCCGCGCTCCAAACCCTCCGGCCCGACGCGGCCGTCTTCACCGAACCCGCCAGCGCGCACGGCCACGTGATACAGGCCGAGCGGTTGGCCGGCATCTACGGACCGGGCGCGTCGGCCGAGCCACGCGCCGAGCTTGCGCTGGAGCAGGCGGTGAAGCTCGCCGGCCCTGGCGGCAACGTGCTCGTATGCGGGTCGCTTTACCTGGTCGGCGAGATCCTGGCTCTCAGGGACTAGCGCGCAGGAAGCGCACGAACAGGTAGACGCAGCCCGCGATCATCGGCAGCAGCAGCGCCAATCCGAACGCGGCCGGGAGCGGTCCGCCTGTGACCCCCAGTCCGATCACGAGAATCGCCGCCAGGGTGACTCCGCCGGCCCCGAGCAGCAGGTCCGTGGTCGCGCGCGGGCGCACCGGCCTGGGAGCGCGGGCGACGGGTTCGCTAGCCGGCGCTCGCTGCCGCGACGCCAGACCGTAAATCAAGGCGCCGACACCGGCCACGCCGGCCAGCAACGTGACGACCTCAGAGATAAGCCCCTCCCTCGTGTCGGAGACTCGCGTCGCCGCCGCGAACGCAACAATCACCAGCGCGACTCCGGCGACCAGCGCAAACCTACGCATCCCTGTGCGCCGCCTCGAGCAGCTGGCTTCGAAGGCGGCGCATGCCTCGGAGCCAGCGGTCGTAGTCGTCGGCCTTGCGCCGGAAATACTCCGCGACCTCGGGGTGCGGCAGGATGAGGAAGCGCTCGGCGGCGATTCCCTCGACGACGGCGTCGGCGACCGCCTCGGGCTCGAGGGCGCCCGCCGTCAGGAAGTTGGTGCCGAGCGCTGCGCGTTCGGCGGCGAGCATCTCGGTCTTCACGCCTTGAGGGCACAGGCAGGACACGCGGATCCCAGCGTCGCCGTGCGCGATGGCGAGCCATTCGAAGAACGAGAGCGCGGCCGCCTTGGTCGTGCCGTAAGGGGCGGCGAAGACATGGTTTAGTAAACCCGCGGCCGAGACTGTCCCGAGGATGTAGCCGTCGCCTCGCGTCAGCATGCCCGGCAGAACGTGGCGTGCCACGTACACGTGGGACAGGACGTTGACCTGCCAGATGCGCTGCCAGTCCGCATCGGTTGCCTCGGGGCCGCCCGCGACAGCGATGCCTGCGTTGGAGCAGAACACGTCGATGCGCCCGTGCGATGTCTCGGTTTGCTTGACGAGTCGCACAACATCCGCTTCATCTGAGACATCGCACTGCACCGCGTCGCCGCCGACTTCATTCGCCACAGACCGGACGCCCGCATGGTCAATGTCCGCCGCGACGAGGGCCTTCGGGGCTTCGGTCGCGAACCTGCGAACGAGCGCGCGACCGATGCCGCGGCCGGCACCCGTGACGACGATGACCCGTCCGGTCAGCTCCATCGCTCACTCACCCTGATCATTCTCAGAGGTCGCGGACGCTTGTCGCGTGAAGGGCGTTCCGGCAGCGGAAAAAATTTCTTGTGGAAAACACAGGGCGGGTGCTTTTCGTGACTCGCGATACCGCATAGAATCACTCCCCATGGTCGGAGGGGGCCTCGACTACAGCGCGCCCTTTCAGCGCGCAATCGAGCTTATTGGGAAGCGCTGGACCGGGGCGGTCGTCAAGGCCTTGCTGCCGGCGCCCGCGCGATTCAATCAATTGCTCGCGGGCATACCAGGAATCAGCGACCGCGTGCTGACCGAACGCCTGCGCGAGCTCGAGACCGAAGGCATCGTGGAGAGGCTCGTCGACCCGGGCCCGCCGGTGCGGGTGAGCTATCGGTTGACGTCGCGGGGCCGTGCGTTGGAGCCGGTGCTGGCTGCGGTTGCGGAGTGGGCTGAGAGCTGGCTCACGACCCCGGCCGCGGCGGTGGGCTGACCCCCACCAAAATTTCCCAAGGTTGCCTCGGGCCCTCCCTTCCTCCCACCGTGCCGTCCCTCCCCCCCGGCACACCTTGATCGAGCTTAGGATTCGCAAAAAATGACTTCAACCCAGCCTGTTAAGGGGTGCGGAGGGTATGGCGAACACGACTGATAGGCTTTACCGAATGCCGATTGGCGACTTCCTCCGCCGCCGGCCCGAAGCTCAAACCTGTCAGGCGTGCGGGTCGCCTCTTCCACACGGTGCGGTCTTCTGTCCATCGTGCGGCGTGCGAGCCGACGATCCCCAGGCCGAACCGCTTCACATCGTCGACCGGACCACGGGACTCTTCAACGACCGCTTCGTGCGTCCCGTCCTCGAAGACGAGCTCGCTCGCGCTCACCGCTACCAGCGCAACCTTGGGGTCCTCCTGATCGAAGCCAACGGCGCACTCCCGGCTGAAGAGGCGCTGAAGACGATGGCCGCGGCCCTTGCGGGCACGGTCCGCGACGTCGACACCCCAGGCGTCCTGGGCCGCACACCGCCGCAGCTGCTTGCGATCCTTCCTGACACCGACGTCGCGGGAACCGCGCATGCGGCCAACCGTGTGCTCGCCGCGGTCAACGATGCGCTCAAGCCTCAGGGCGGGCAGGCCGGGGTCGGCCTGGTCTGCGTCCGGCCGGGTCAACGCGTTCGCGCGGGCGCCGTGATCGAGAGCGCGAGCCGCTCCCTGCGGTCCGGCCGGCCCGAGATGATGGGCAAGCCCGCCTGAGCTTCGAGCTCTATCTCGCTCGCCACGGCGAGACCGAGTGGAGTCTGTCCGGACGGCACACCGGTATCACCGACATCCCGCTGACAGAACGCGGAGAAGAGGACGCGAGAGTCCTCGGCAACAGGCTCCGCGCCATCCACTTCGACGCCGTCTACTCGAGCCCGATGCAGCGCGCGCTTCGCACCGCGCAGCTCGCTGGCTTCGAGCGTCCGGACGTTACACCGCTGCTCAAAGAGTTCGACTACGGTCTCTACGAAGGTCTGACCACCAGGCAGATCCAGGAGTCAGATCCAGGATGGGAGCTGTACCGCGACGGCTGCCCGAACGGGGAATCACCAGCTCAGGTCGGCGCGAGGGCCGAGCGATTCATCGACCTCGTCACGAGCCGAGGCGAGGGACGCGCGCTCGCTTTCGGCCACGGCCACATGCTTCGCGCGATCGCCGTCACCTGGATCAGCGCGGACATCTCGGTCGCCACGCACCTGCAGCTCGACGTTGCAACGCTCGACATCCTCCGCGACGCCGACCACGGCCGGGTCATCGCGCTGTGGAATGCGAGATGACCCTGGCTACGCCTTGCGGCGGAGCGTCCAGGTGCGGCTGCGCACACCCGGCAGGCCCGCAAAGACGAGGTAGGCGGAAGTGGGCACGTCGGCGCGATAGCTGTGCCGTTCACCCGGGTTGATAAGCAGCATCTCGCCGGCGCCGACCTCGCCGGTCTGTGAGCCGTCGTGGAAATGCAATCGCCCGCTGGTGACGATCAACGCCACTGGAATCGCGTTGCGGTGCTCGGGCACGGTCTGGCCCGGCTCGAGGCGCAGTCCGACGACACGCATCGATCCGCAGTCCGCGATCTGCTCGAAGCCGAACGCGCGTGGACCATCGCCCGGGTCTGACGCCGACACGGGTTCCAATTGAACATCGTCCACGCGACGGGCATCGCCGGCGCGCAGGAGGCGCGTGGCATCGTCGTCGTGATCGACGTCCTCCGTTCGTTCACCGTCAGCGCCTACGCGCTGGCCGGCGGAGCGCGCGAGTGCCGCCTGGTCAAGACGATCGCCGAGGCGCGTGCCCTCGCCGTGAAGACCCCAGGCGCGGTGATCTCCGCGGAAGAGGAGGCGCTCCCGGTGGAGGGCATTCCGATCAGCAACTCGCCGACGCAGATCCGCCAGCTCGACCTGAAGGATCGACTCCTCATCCAGCGTTCGACGGCGGGAACACAGGTCGCGGCCGCGGTCCGGAGCGATGACATCTTCGCGGCCAGTCTGGTCGTCGCTCGCTCGACCGTTCAAGCCTGCCTGTTAAGGAAGCCCGAGGTCCTCACGTTTGTCGCCTCGGCCGACCATCCCGAGGACCACGCATGCGCGCACTACATGGAGGCGATCGCCACCGGCAAGCGTGCTGACCTCGACCGGCTTCTCGGTCCGTTGCGACGCAGCGAGCGGTACCAGCGGTTGCGAAGTGGCGCGTGGCCAGGGTTCCCTGCGACCGACCTCGACCTGTCGCTCCAGGCGGACGCGTTCGATTTCGCCATGCCGGTCACGCGCGCCGAAGGATATCTTCGCGTCACCGCAAGCTTTTGAACGGCCGCTCAGCAGCTAGAGGTCCACAGGCTCCGCCGCGCCGAGACCCATCTGCGACGCAAACGCGCTGGCGAAGGAACACCGCGTGATGACCGCACGAAGTGCGGCGAGCGACCCGCGATGAGCGACAACCGCGACCTCGCGTCCATCCAGCGAAGGTCGGAGCTCCGCCCAGAACTGACCGACCCTTAGCTCGAGCTGAGCGACCGTCTCACCAAACGTGGCCGGAGTCTGGCGCAGGTCTGACTCCCACGCCCGCGCGGCCTCCGGGTCCTCGCGCCACAGGTCGCCGAGGAAGCGTCCCTCCCAGGAGCCGAAGTCGATCTCGCGCAGCGCCGCAGTGCTGTGGACGCCCAGTCGATGGGGCTTGGCGATCACCGAAGCGGTGTCGCGGGCGCGGAGCGAGTCGCTCGACCACACATCGGACAGCGGGTGATCACGCATTCGATTCGCGAGCTGCATCGCCTCTTCGCGGCCGAGCTCGCTCAGCGGCGGATCACTCGACCCGACCGCCACGCGCGCGGGCGCGACCGACGCCGTGTGGCGAATCAGCCAGACCCGCCCCATCAGCGGACCGCGAAGACCAGGAGCACAGCCAGCTGGCACAGCTCCGCGGTGGCCCCGCAGACGTCGCCGGTAGCGCCGCCCACGCGGCGGCGAGCAACCGCGGCGAGCGACACGGCGACGAGGGCCACGAGCGGCAGCGCGACCAGTGCCCTCCTCCAGTCGAGCAAGCACACGAGGGCGGCGCTGGCGGCGCCTACGGCGAGATCGAGGCCACGGCGCCTGTTGTCCCAGGCCGCCACGCCGAGCCCGGCCGGTCGGACGTACGGGACAAAGGTGATGATGGCGAGGGTGGCCAGCCGCGACAGCGCGCCGGCGATCACGAGCCCCGCGAGCGCGCGAAGCGGCGACATCGAAGCGATCGCCGCCACCTCGAGCAGAAGGAAAACGGTGATCGCTGTGACTCCGTACGAACCAAGCCGAGGGTCCCGCATCACCTCGAGCCGACGGGAGGCGTCGCCATGCGTCATCAGCCCGTCAACGGAGTCGGCGAGCCCGTCGAGGTGCAGCGCCCCCGTCATCACCGCCAGAACCGCGACAGCGACCGCCGCACCGAGCAGCGGGGTCGTGGCCGCGGCCGCGATCACAAAGGCGACGCCGGCTGCGAATCCGATCAATGCGCCGATGGCAGGGAAGTACGCGCGCCCGAGCCGCTCGCCGGGGCTCCCGTCGGCGTTCGCGACCGGCAGCACGGTCAAGAAAGAGACCGCGGCGCGCAGCGAGCGAATGCTCACGTCAGCTCGAGCGTCCGCCCCGCAACCATCAGCATGGAGCGCTCGGCGCAGCGTGCAAACGCTGCGTTGACGCCCCCGAGCACGTCGCGAAACGTCCGCGCCAGCTCGTTGGCCGGGACGATGCCGAGCCCGACCTCGTTGCTGACCACGACTCCTGGTCGCGTGGCCAGCTCACCTGCGACATTCTCCGCACGCCGAAGGATCTCGTCCGCGGCCACTCCCGCGGCGAGCAGGTTCGACACCCACAGCGTCAGGCAGTCGACGACCACGAATCGATCGGCCGGAGCCGCCGCCACCGCCGCGACGAGATCGACGGGCGCCTCCACCGTCGACCAGGCGGCCGGACGCGCGGAACGATGTCGCGAGATGCGCTCGTTCATCTCGTCGTCGCCGGCGGTCGCTGTGGCGATGAAGGTGACCCGCATGCCCGACTCGAGCGCCAGCCGCGCCGCGCGGTCCGACTTGCCGCTGCGCGCGCCTCCGAGCAGCAGGACGAAGCCCATCAGAAATCGATGCCGCGGATCGCGCGGATGCCGGCATCGAAGGCGTGCTTGCGGTTGCGCATCTCGGTCACGGTGTCGGCGATGTCGACGAGCTCCGGCGGCGCATCGCGCCCGGTGGCGATCACGTTGACCGTGGCCGGGCGGGAGGAGACGACCGACACGACCTCGGCGACCGGGATCCATCCCCAGTTGATCGGGTACGTGATCTCGTCGAGAACGACGAGCTGGTAGCCGCCCGAGGCGATCTTGTCGCGGGCCACGCGCCATGCCTCACGGGCCACAGCCTCGGTGCGCTCCATGCTCTGCGAATCCCACGTGAAGCCGTCGCCCAGCGTCCACCACTCGACGCCGAGACGGACTGCGCTGTCCCGTTCCCCGACCTTCCAGCGATCCGACTTGATGAACTGGACCACGCACACCTTCCAGCCCCGCGCGACGGCGCGCAGGACGGTACCGAATGCCGCGGTGGACTTCCCCTTGCCGTCGCCGGTGTTCACGATCACGAGCGAGGTGGCCTTGCGGGTGGCGCGCGGAGGCGCCTGACGCGGAGGCGCGGCGCGCTTCATCTGCGCACCGGGACCACGGCCTTGCCGCGGCCGTTCAACCCGACCACCATCACCCTCGCCTGGTAGTGCTCCGTGATGGCGGGCTCGGTCAGGATATCGGCGGGCGGCCCGATCGCGACCAGCCGGCCCGCGACGAGCAGCGCGAGGCGGTCGGAATACTGTCCGGCCAACGTCAGGTCGTGCATCGCCGCGACCACGGTCAGCTCCTGCTCGCTTCGGAGCTGATCGATCAGCTCGAGCACGTCCTGCTGCCGGCCGATGTCGAGCGAGGTGGTCGGCTCGTCGATCAGAAGGATGGGCGCCTGCTGGGCCAGCGCGCGCGCGATCGCGACCCGCTGCCGCTCGCCGCCGCTGAGGCTTTCGAGCGGCCGCTCGGCCATCGGCTCGAGCGTGAGCCGGTGCAGGACATCGGCGACGATTCGCCGGTCACCGGCGCTCTCCCGACCGAGGTAGCCGAGGTGCGGGCTGCGCCCGAGGAGGACGTACTGCGCGACCGTCATGCCCAGCGGCATCTGGGGCTCCTGGAGCAGCATCGCCACGCGGCGGGCGATCTCCCGCCCGGCAAGAGCTGACACCGCCTGGTCGCCGACCAGGATCTTGCCCCGAGCCGGCACCAGCCCAGCGACCGCGCGCAGGACGGTGGTCTTGCCCGCGCCGTTCGGTCCGATCAACGAAAGCCACTCGCCCGACGCCACGGAGAAGTCGAGGTCGGTGACCACCGGGTCGCCGTCATATGCGACCGCGACGCCGCTGAGCGTGACGCCGCTCACAGCGCCGCCATCCGCGTCGATCGCATCACGATGATGAAAAACGGCGCGCCGATGAATGCCGTGATGACTCCGATGGGCAGCTCGGCCGGCGCGACGATTGTGCGCGCGAAGGTGTCGGCGAGGACGAGGAAGGCGCCGCCGAACAGCAATGAGAGTGGCACGACGACGCGGTAGCTGCGACCCACGAGAAGTCGAATCGTGTGCGGGACGATGATGCCGACGAAGGCGATGGTGCCCCCGACCGCGACCACCGCGGCCGTCCCGAGCGTCGCCGCGATCACGACCACCAGCCGCACGCGCCGCACCGAGATGCCGAGGCTGGTCACCTCTTCCTCGCCCACCATCAGCGCGTCGAGCAGGCGGCGGTGCAGCAGGATGACCACCGCGGCCAGCGCCACGTAAGGAAGCACGAGCAGCACGCCGTCCCATCCCGCCGTGACAAGGCGGCCGAGGATCCATGAGTAGACCTGGCGGATCGATCCGGTCTGCGACTGCTGGACGTACATCTGGATGGCGTTGAAGAAAGCAGCGACCGCCACACCCGCGAGGATCAGCCCGGTGCCGGTCCGCAGGCCGGACACGGTCCGCCCGAGCGCGTAGGCGCCGAAAACCGCGGCGCCGGCGCCGGCGAAGGCCGCGAGCGGCACGGAGTTCTCGCCGATGAACGAACCGCCGGGCGCGAACGCGATCGCCAGGGTCGCGCCGAGGTTGGCACCGGCCGCGGCGCCCAGGAGGTAAGGGTCGGCGAGCGCGTTGCGAAACACACCCTGGTAGGCGGCCCCCGCCAGGGCAAGGGTCGCACCCACCAGGACGCCGAGCACGACACGCGGAAAACGCAGCGACCAGAGGATGTTGGCCTGCCCCGGATCGACCGACATGCCGAGCAGCGCTCGCGCGACTGTGCCCGCGGAGATGTGAACCGGGCCCACCAGCACGCCGACGATGCAGCTCCCCGCCAGGGCAAGCAGGCCGGCGACCGCCCACGCCCACGGCAGGCGGGGCAGGCCAGGCAGCACGACGGGCGCCGGACGGGCCCTTGCTCCAAGAATCATGCCGAGCATCAGGCCGCCTTCTCCAGCTGCATTACGTGCGGCGCGATGGCGCGCATGAAATCGATCACGCGCGGTCCCCATCGCGAGGCGACGTCGTCGTCGACCCCGATGACCTGTCGCGTCTTGACCGCGTTGATCACGCCCCAGCCGGGCCGCGCCGCGACGGTGTCGAGGTTCTGGCTGCAGCACCTGGTGTCGGCGAGGACGATCAGGTCTGGATCAGACGAGACGATGAACTCCGCCGAAAGCTGCGGGTAATCGGGCGCGGCGGCAGTCGCGGCGTCGGCGATGTTGGTGAGACCAAAGATCTTGTAGAGCTGCCCGATGAACGTGGCGGAGGTCACCGAGTAGTAGGTGTTGTCCAGCTCGTGGTACACGCGCAGCCGGCGCGCCGGCTTGGCGAGGGACGAGACGAGCTGCGCGACCTGCGACCGCATCTGAGCGACGAGCGCGTCCGCGTTGGAGCTGTGCCCCGTTGCGCTGCCCAGCTGGCTGATCTGCGTGTAGGAATCGTCGAGCGTCTTGGCTGCGGGCTCCAGGAGGATCGGAACCGTCAGCGCCTGCATCCCGTGGACAAGGCTGCCCGTGTCTTCGGCGGCGACCACCAGGTCGGGCGTGTAGCCCGCGATCGCCTCGATGTTGGGTTGGAACCCCGAGAGCTTGGTCATCGGTGCGCTCGCCGGGTAGTTCGACTGGTCGTCGACAGCGATCACCTGCCCGCCGGCGCCGATGGCGAACAGCATCTCGGTTGCGCTCGGTGACAGGGAAACGATCCGGTGCGGCTGGTGAGAGATGGTCACGGTCGAGCCGCCGGCCTGCTTGATGGTCAGAGGAAACTGCGCGGTCTGCGATTGCGATGGGGCGGCGCCTCCACCACACGCGGCCAGCGCAACAATGGCGGCGAAGCCGACGACGATGGTCGGGGCGACCGGTCTCGCGCCGGTCTGCTGATGCTTGTGCATCCAGCGGTCCTCCCGCGGCATGGCCCACATGGCAGGGGAAACCTCGCCGCTTGAGGCATCCCCGCTGATCCGCGCAAGTGGGATGGACGGCTCACGCGACAGGTCTCCTGGCTGGTGGATCTCAGCGCTCCAGCCACCTTCCCAAGGCGGTTCGCCTCAGTGGTCGCCGGCCGGACGCTCCCCACTCACAGTTGCGCGACAGCCCCGGATTCGCACCGGGTTCCCGCGTCGTGTGGGCTATTCAGTTGTCCGGGGCAATTATGCGCGGTCCGAAACGCCCGCCTCGTCGAAGGTCGCCATGTCGTTGAGGAGGCGCACCGCGGCGCGGACGATGGG
>DASZJK010000020.1:0-6760 GCA_035948155.1 Candidatus Dormiibacterota bacterium | reverse complement strand
CCGAAGTTCTACGACCTTGCGGTCAGGGTCGAGGAGATCGCGCTGCGCATCCTCCACGAGGAGCACCCCGAGCGGCCGCAGTCGACCAACGTCGAGTTCTACTCGGCCGGCGTCCTCCAGGCGATCGGCCTGCCCAAGGAGTACTTCACGCCCACGTTCGCGTCGGCGCGGGTCGCCGGTTGGAGTGCACACGTGCTCGAGCAGGCCGCCCACAACCGCATAATCCGCCCGCAATCGGAATACATCGGACCGGAACCGCGGAAACCCATGCCAATCGCGCAGCGAGCCTAGCCGGCCGGCTCGACGCCGGCCTGCACCTGCATCAGGACAGGCTGCGCCGCTGGTCGATCGCCGCCCTTCTGACGTTCCTCGCCGACCTGACCCTCTTCAACCTCTACGAGGTCTGGGTCGCCATCCCGCGCAAGCTCGTGGAGAGCGATTTCAGGATCTGGTACTCGGCAGGGCTCATCGGGTCTCGCTGGGGCTGGCAGCACCTCTACGACGCCGACATGATGCGCCGCGCTGTTGAGATGGTCTGGCCGGGATCCCGCGTCCTCCCTTTTCCCAACCCGCCTCCGGCGGCGTGGCTGATGGTGCCGTTCACGCTGCTGCCTTTCGGTCCGGCCCTCTTCCTGTGGACGCTGCTGAGCCTGGCGCTTGTTGTCGCCCTGAGCCAGGCCTTCGCACCACCATCGTCCTGGGCGCGGATCGCGTTTGCTCTGTCCGCGTTTGGCTTTTTGCCGGTGTTCGTCATGGTGGAGGCGGGCCCGTTGTCACCGCCGGTCCTCCTGGGTATCGCGGGCTGCGTGCTGCTGCTGAGACGAGGTCACCAGGTAGCGGCCGGTCTGGTCCTGAGCCTGATCCTGGTCAAGCCCAATGTTGCCGTGCTGGTGCCTCCGGCCCTCCTGGTCGCCGGCCAGGTGCGCGCCTTCGTGGCGTGGCTTGCGCCCACCGCCGTCATGGTCGTCATCTCAGTCCTCACCCTCGGCCAGCACGGCCTGGAGGGATTCGTTGCGGTCGAGATGGATTTCGCCGGCATGGGCTACTACCTGACCTACTCGCTCGCCGACATGCTTGGCGGCTCCGCGGCTTACGCGATCGCGGTACCGATCATCGTCGCCCTCACCCTGGTGGCCGCACGCGTGAGGAGGAAGTCCGACCCGGGCCTCGTGGTCGCCGCCGGGGTCCTCGGATCGCTGCTGATCAATCATCACCTCACTCCGGCGGACTTCATCCTCCTGCTCATCCCGGTCTGGGTGGGCGTCGCGCAGGCACAGCCGCGCCATCGACGAGTCGTCTCCGCCGGGCTGTGGGCCGCCGGTTGGACGACCTCGCTGGGACTGGCCTGGCCGGTCGCGGTGATGGAGCTTGCCTACATCGCGGTGCTCATCCTGCCGGACCGCGTACGCGGCGGTCAGGTGTCGCAGGCGGTTCCGGAACCCTCCCTACACTTGTAATCGTCGATGCCCAATTTCGACTTCGACGTGGCTGTTCTGGGCGGCGGGATGGGTGGTTACCCAGCCGCGATCCGAGCCTCGCAGCTCGGCCTGCGCGTCGCGCTGGTCGAGGCGGACAAGCTCGGCGGGACCTGCCTGCACATCGGCTGCATCCCCACCAAGGCGCTGCTGGAGTCGTCTGAGCTCTACCACCGCCTGGCCACCAAGGGGGCCGAGTTTGGGATCAAGGCCGAGGTGGTCGGCTACGACTACCCCCGCATCGCCCTGCGCCGAGACGCCGTCGTCCTGCAGCTCTACAAGGGCGTCCAGTACCTGATGAAGAAGAACAAGATCGAGGTGGTGGCCGGCCGCGGCCGCCTCCGCGACCGGAACACGATCGAGGTCAACGGCAAGATCGTGAGTGCCCAGAACCTGATCGTTGCGACCGGTTCGGTCGTGAAGACGCTGCCGGGCATCGAGCTCGACGGCCAGTACATCGTCTCCTCGGACAACGTCGTCAAGGCGGCGAGCGCCCCCGAGTCGATCTGCATCATCGGCGCCGGCGCGGTGGGGGTCGAGTTCGCCACGTTCTTCAACGAGCTTGGCGTCAAGGTCACCTTGCTGGAGGCCCTCGACCGGCTGGTTCCACTGGAGGACGAGGACGTCTCCAGGGAGCTGATGGCGGCGTTCAAGAAGTCGGGCATCGAGGTCCGCGTCGGCGTCAAGGTCAAGGGCGCCAAGAAGGCGCGCGACGGGGTCAGCGTCGAGACCGACCAGGGCGAGGTCTGGGCCAGGCAGCTGCTGGTGGCGGTTGGCCGGGCGGCCGTGTCGAAGGAGATCGGGCTCGAGAAGGTGGGCGTCGAGACGCAGCCCAACGGCTTCGTCAAGGTCGACGAGTGGATGAGGACCTCGGTTGATTCAGTCCACGCGATCGGCGACGTGGTGGGCGGTTTCCTGCTGGCCCACGCGGCCTCGCACGAGGGGATCGTGGCCGCCGAAGACATCGCCGGCCAGCGCCTGGCGCCGATGGAGCAAAACCTCGTGACCCGCTGCACGTACTCGCACCCGCAGATCGCGTCGGTCGGTTTGACGGAGAAGCAGGCGAGGGACAAAGGACACGAGGTGAAGATCGGAAAGTTCCCGTTCAGCGCCATCGGCCGGGCGCAGATCCACGGCGAGACCGCCGGCTTTGTGAAGATCGTCTCCGACGCCAAGACCGGCCAGATGCTCGGGACGCACATCATCGGCGCCGAGGCGACCGAGCTGATCGCGGAGCCGGCGCTGACCCAGCTCTTCCAGGGCGACGCGTGGGAGCTCGGGCGCAACATCCACCCCCACCCGACGCTGAGCGAGGCGGTGATGGAGGCGGCGATGGCCGTGGACGGCCACGCCATCCATATCTAGGACGCTTCGATGGCGCAGATAACGAAGACCGAGCGTCCCTCCTTCCAGCCCGAGTGGCGATTTCAAGAGCCGGTGAGGTGGCGCGACACCGACGTCGACGAGAACGTCCTCACCGAGTGGTTCCACTACATGTTGCTGGGGCGGCAGATCGACTACCGCTTCCAGGTCCTGAACCGGCAGGGACGCGCGCCGTTCATCATCTCGTGCGCCGGCCACGAAGCCGCGCAGATCGGCATTGGCTGGCCCCTCAAGCCCAAGCACGACTGGCTCGCGCCCTACTACCGCGACGTCGTGCTCTGCATGCGCATGGGCATGACGCCGCTCGACCTGATGCTGTCGGTCCTGGCCAAGGCGGCTGACCCGGCTTCCGGCGGCAAGCAGACGCCGGGGCACTTCTCCGACCCGCGCCTGAACATCACCTCCGGAGGCTCGCCAGTAGCCACGCAGATGGTGCGCGGCGCGGGCGTCGCCTACGCGCTGAAGATGGACAAGACGGACAAGGTCCTGCTCACCTGCTATGGGGAGGGCGCCGGCGCCGAGGGCGACGCGCACGAAGCCTTCAACTTCGCGGCCATCTACAAGCTGCCCGAGATCTTCGTCTGCGAGAACAACGGATTCGCGATCTCGACGCCGTTCAAGAGGGAGTACGCGATCGACTACGTCGCGCAGCGTGCTGCCGGCTATGGATTCCCCGGCGTCACCGTTGACGGTCGCGACCCGGTCACGTGCTACGCCGTTTCCAGGGAGGCCATCGCTCGAGCTCGCGCCGGCGAGGGCCCGACCCTGATCGAATGCCTGGTCGACCGGCTCGGCGCCCACTCGTCTGAGGACGACCAGCGCCGCTACCGCTCCCAGGAAGAGATCGACCTGCTCACGCAGAACGACTGCCTCGAGCGGTTCAAGAGGCAGCTCATCGACGAGGGCGTGCTGACCGCCAAGCAGGTGGCGCAGTTCGAGGAGCAGGTCAAGGACGAGGTCACCGAGGCGACAAAGCAGGGCGTGGCGGCCGACGACCCCAAGCCCGAGGACGCCTTGACGAACGTCTACGGGCTCGACGTGCCGAAGGCCATCGACCCGCCTGCCGGCGTCGAGACCGAAGAGATGAACATGGTCGCGGCGCTTCGGTCCGCGCTCAACGAAGAGATGGAGCGCGACCCACGCGTCATCGTGATGGGCGAGGACGTCGGCAAGAAAGGCGGCGTGTTCCTGGTGACCGATGGGTTGCGCGCGAAGTACGGCGAGGAGCGCGTCATCGACACGCCGCTGGCCGAATCGTCGATCGCGGGAGTCGCGCTTGGCCTTGCCGTCGCGGGCAAGAGACCGGTCGCGGAGATGCAGTTCACCGACTTCGCGCACATGGCCTTCAACTCGATCACCAACGAGGCGGCCAAGTATCGGTACCGCAGCGACGGGGGCTGGTCCGCGCCGATGGTCGTGCGCGCTCCGATGGGCGGACACGCGCACGGCGCGCTCTACCACTCGCAGTCGATCGAGGCGCGCTTCGCAACGCCAGGCCTGAAGATCGTGATCCCGTCGTCGCCTTATGAGGCGAAGGGACTGCTGCTCGCGGCGATCCGCGACCCCGACCCCGTCCTGTTCTTCGAGCACAAGCGCCTGTACCGGATGTTCAAGGAGCCGGTTCCCAAGGGCGAGTACCTGATCCCCCTCCAGAAGGCGCGCACCTTCCGAGAGGGCACCGACCTCTCGGTTTTCGCGTACGGGCTGATGGTCCACTACGCGGCCGAGGCGGCGAAGAACCTCGAGGCCGATGGCGTAAGCGTCGAGATCATCGACCTCCGCACGGTCTACCCGCTCGACAAGGAAGCGATCATCGCGTCAGCAAAGAAGACCGGGAAGTGCCTGGTGCTGTACGAGGATAACTTCAGTGTCGCTGTGGGCTCCGAGGTCGCGGCGTTGATCGCCGACGAGGCGTGGAAGTGGCTCGACGCGCCGGTCAAGCGGTTCGGCGGTCTCGACGTGCCGTCGATGCCCTACGCCTTGCCGATGGAAGAGTTCTTCATGCCGACCCCCGAAAAGATCACGAAAGCCCTGCGCGAGCTGGCGGCCTACTGATGGCGGGCCAAACGACACGCGTCGTGATGCCGCAGCTGGGCGAGTCCGTGCACGAGGGCACGATCTCGAAGTGGCTCGTCAAGCCTGGCGACAGGGTGGTCGAGTTCGAGCCCATGCTCGAGGTCGACACGGACAAGGTCAACGCCGAGGTGCCGGCGCCCGTGTCGGGGATCCTCCGTGAGATCCTCGCCAAGGAGGGCGACACCGTCCAGGCCGGCGCCGAGATCGCCGTCGTGGAGACCGGCGACGGCTCCGCAGAGGTCCTCCCCGCTCGCGGGAAGGTGGCGGCGCAGCCACCGGAGGAAGTCCTCCCCGCTCGCGGGGAGGTGGCGGCGAAGCCGCCGGAGGAAGTCCTCCCCGCTCGCGGGGAGGTGGCGGCGAAGCCGCCGGAGGGGCCCTCCTCCCAAGAAGTCCTCCCCGCTCGCGGCTCCGAAGAGGTCCTCCCCGCTCGCGGGGAGGTGGCGGCGCAGCCGCCGGAGGAAGTCCTCCCCGCTCGCGGGGAGGTGGCGGCGAAGCCGCCGGAGGGGCCCTCCGAAGAACACCGTTACTCCCCCGGCGTGCAGATGGCCGCCTCCGAGCTCAAGGTCGACCTGTCCAACGTGACCGGCACCGGGCTGGGCGGCCGCGTCACCCGCAAGGACGTCGAGAGCTACGCGGCGGGGGCCAAGGCGGCTCCCGCCTCCAGCGCGCAGGCTCCGGCAGCCGCTCCCGCCAAGCCGTCGGAGGGGGACGAGGTGGTCCAGCTGACGCGCGTGCGCCGGCTGATCGCCGAGAACATGACCCGCTCGAAGCAGACGATCCCCCACGCCTGGCAGACCCAGGAGGTGGACATGTCGGGCGTGGTCGCGAGCCGCAACGCGAACAAGGGCGCTTTCCAGAAACAGGAAGGCTTCTCCCTTACCTACCTGCCATACGTGATGGCAGCGGCCATCTCTTCGCTGCGCGAGCACCGCGAGGCCAACTCGACGTTCAACGACAGCGAGCTGATCATCCACCGCGACATCAACCTCGGCATCTCGGTCGGGATGGAGGACACGCTGCTCGTGCCGGTGGTGCGTCACGCGGACGGCCTTTCCATCGCCGGCCTCGCGCGGGCCGTGAACGACCTGGCAACCCGGGCGCGCAACAAACAGCTCAAGGCCGACGAGCTGACCGGCGGGACGTTCACCGTCAACAACTCGGGGACCTTCGGGACGCTGTTCAGCTACTCGGTCATCAACCCCGGCCAGGCGGGCATCCTGACCATGGAGGCGATCGTCGATCGCGCGGTCGCGATCCAGGGCATGATCGGCATCAAGCCGATGATGTACCTCTGCTTCTCATTCGACCACCGCGTGCTGGATGGCCTGCGGGCCGCACGCTTCCTGACCGCGTGCCGCAAGTGGCTCGAGGCCGTCACCGCCGAAACGCCCGTCTACTGAGTCGAGGTCCTCTTCAGGACTGTGAACTTCACGTCGACGTTGTACACGTCATAGCCCGCGAAGCCGATCTGCGTTCCACCCCACGTGTCGAGCTGGCTCTCCGGCACGCCGGGGTACTCGAACACTTCCTGGACCTGATACTGCGCGGCGACTTCCGGGAACTCGGCCGTGAGAGCGGCCTGCTCCCATGGACGAAGCAGCAGCCAGTCGGGTTTGAGCGCCGCGATCAGGTGGGCTATGTCACGTTGTGAGGGCGGCAGCGCTTTGAGCGTGCGCACCGACACTCTCGAGGTGAGTCCCGGGTAGTCGTACAGCTTCACGCCGCTGTAGAAGCCGACGTATCCGGCCGACTCCGACACCAACGACTCGCCCGGCTGCACATGAGCCTTGAGATACAGGGCGGCGTTCGTGCGCACCTGGGTCTCG
>DASZJK010000019.1:0-6918 GCA_035948155.1 Candidatus Dormiibacterota bacterium | reverse complement strand
GCCGCTTCGGGCGATGCGACCGAGTAGATGGAGTTCTCGAGCATGATCACGCGGTCGGCCACGCCCATGCCGAGCGCCCCGCCGCTGCCGCCCTCGCCGATGACCGCGGCGACGATGGGGACGCTGATCTCGAACCACTCCATGATCGCCGTCGCGATCGCGGCCGCGATGCCGCGCTCCTCAGCGCCGGCGCCGGGATACGCGCCTGGGGTGTCGATCAGCGACACGATCGGGAAACGGAACCTCGCCGCGTGGTGCGCGAGGCGCAGCGCTTTGCGGTACCCCTCTGGGTGCATCATTCCCCAGTTCCTCGCCACCCGCTCCTTGAGGCTGCGGCCCTTCTGGTGGCCGAGGAAGAGGGTGGTTCGGTCGTGCCACGTGCCGATTCCGCCCACGAGCGCGGGGTCGTCCGCCGAAAGTCGGTCGCCGTGCAGCTCGATGAAGTCGGGCGCGAGCCGGCGGATGTAATCGAGCGAGTACGGCCGGTCCTGGTGGCGCGCGCGCTCGACGATCTCCCACACGCTCACGGATACATCTCCAGGAGGTGCGCAAGCAGCGGCCGGAGCTCGTTGCGAGGCACGACCATGTCCACCTGCCCGTGCGCGAGCTGAAATTCGGCGCTCTGGAATCCGGGTGGAAGATCGGCGTACGTCGCCTGCTTGATGACGCGAGGGCCGGTGAAGCCGATCGCGGCGCCGGGCTCGGCGATGTTGATGTCACCCAGCAGCGCCAGCGATGCGGCGGTGCCGCCGAACGTGGGATCGGTGAGGATCGAGAAGTAAGGCACCCCTGCGCCGTGCATCTTGCCGACTGCCGCGTTGACCTTCGCCAGTTGCATGAGCGCGAACACGCCCTCCTGCATGCGCGCGCCACCCGACGCCGAGACGAGCACGTAAGGCACTCCCGTCGACGTCGCCTGCTCCATCCCGCGTGCGAGGCGTTCGCCCGCGACGATCGATAGAGTTCCGCCGACAAAACCAAAGTCAAAGGCGGCGAGCCAGATCGGCCGGCCCGCGAGGGTGCACGTGCCGGTGCGGACCGCCTCGTTCAGCCCCTCCTCGAGCAGCGTCTCGACCGTCTCCTGGTAGCGCTTCGGAACCGTCCAGTTGAGAAGGTCGTGGGAGCGGACGTCAGTCCAGCGCTCCTGCCATGACCCACCATCGGCGATGAGCGGGATCCACACGTCGGCGCCAAGCCGGAAGTGGTGGCCGCAGTTTATGCAGACGTAGTTGTTCGCACGCAGCTCGTCGCCGGCGAGGCCCAGGCCGCAGCCGGGGCAGTTTGTCGGCAGAAGGATCTGGGGCAGCTCTCCGCCCTGGATCGCCACCTCTTCGCGGTGCCGCTCGATGATGGCCATGGCTAGAGCGATAGGCCTCCGTCGACTGCGATGACCTGGCCGGTGATGAATCCGGCCTTTTCGCTGCAGAGAAATGCGACCGCCGCCGCGACCTCTTCCGCGGTGGCCTCACGCTTGATCGGGGTCATCTTCACGAGCTCGCCGACCATCTCGTCTGTCAGCGAGCCGGTCGTAAGCTCCGTGCGCACGTACCCCGGCGCGACCGCATTGCAGGTGATGTTGCGCGAGCCGTACTCGCGCGCGACCGATTTGGTGAATCCGATGAGCCCTGCTTTGGCCGCGGCGTAGTTCGTCTGCCCGGCGTTGCCCGTCAAACCAACGATGGACGAGATGTTCACGATGCGGCCCCAGCGCGCACGCATCATTCCAGACATGATGGCAGCCTTCGTCGTCGCGAAGGCCGAGAGCAGGTCGGTGCGGATCAGCTCCTCCCAATCGGGCGGCGACATCTGGATGAGGAGCTTGTCGCGGACGGCGCCGGCGTTGTTGACGAGCACGTCCACGCGACCGATTGCCTTGACCATCGCCTCGACCTGCGCGGGGTCGCTTACGTCCGCCTGGTGCGCCGTGGCATTCGGCAGCGACGACGCGGTTTCTTCCGCTGCGGTCTTGTCGGAGCGATAGTTCACGACCACGCGCGCGCCCATCCCGGCGAGCGCCTGGCTGATCGCGCGGCCGATGCCTTTGCCGCCCCCGGTGACGAGGGCGGTTTTGCCATCGAGATCCCCCACGCTTATGCGGTCGTCGGCCCTGCGTAATCCACGAACAGCTCCTCCGCGTTCCACGTGTCGACACCTGGGATGTGCTTGGCGGCGAGGCTCGCGAGCACGCGACCCGGTCCGAGCTCGACCACCGTGCGCACCTTCATCGCGCGCATCGAGACCATCGTTCGCGCCCAGTCCACCTGGCGCAGCATCTGCTGCCTCAGCTCTTCCTGCAGCGCGCCGACGGTGCGCAGTGCTTCGCCTGACGCGTTGGCAAGGATCGGAATCGACGGCGCCTTGAGCGGAAGCCTGTCGACCGCTTTGCGAAAGGCCGCGGCGGCCGCCTCCATCAGTGGCGTGTGCGCGGCGAGCGGAATCGTGAGGATCAGCGCGCGGCGGGCCCCCGCGGCCTGAGCGAGACGTTCGGCCTCCTTCACCGCGGGCATCTCGCCCGACAGCACGAACTGCACGTCGGCGTTGCGGTTGGCGATCCAGAGGTTGCCGAGCTCGGAAGCCTTCTGCCGGATCCGTTCGACCTCGGACTCCGGCAGCCCGACGATGGCGATCATCCCGACGTGCTCGCCGGCCGTCTCGGCCATGATGCGGCCCCGCTCCTTGACGAGCAGCAGCGCGGTTTCCCACGGGATCGAACCCGCGGCCGCAAGCGAGGCGATCTCACCGAGGCTGTGCCCGGCGGTGACGCTGACGTTCTCGAGGCCGTAGCTCTCACGCCACACCTCGTAAGCCGCCCAGCACACGGTCATGACGCAGGGCTGGATCACGTCGGTGCGGTTGAGCTCCTCGACCGGACCCTCGAAGCAGAGCTTGCGCACGGGCATCTCGAGCAGCTCCTCGGCGCGCTCGAAAACACGGCGGGCCGCCGGGTAGCGTTCGTAGAGGTTCTTGCCCATGCCGGGCTTCTGCACCCCCTGTCCGGGGAAGAGCAGAGCGATCGGGCCGGAGAGCTTGATCAACTCGATTTCACCAGGTCATTGCGATCAAGCCCACTTCATGAGGGTGGCGCCCCATGTGAGGCCTGACCCAAACCCAGCCAGCAGAACGTGGTCGCCGCTCTTGACGCGGCCTTTGCGAACCGCCTCCTCCAGCGCGAGGGGAATCGACGCGCTCGAGGTGTTGCCGTACTCGTCGATGTTGACCGCGACGCGCTCGATCGGAAGGCCGATGCGTCGCGCGGCGGCGTCGATGATGCGGAAGTTGGCCTGGTGCGGAACCCACAGGTCGATCTCCTCGAGCGAGACGCCCGCCGCCTGGCAGACCTCCGTCGCCTGACGGATGAAGATGTCGACCGCGAACTTGAACACGTCGGGCCCGACCATGTCGATGTACGGAGTGGCATCCTTGGCCGCGTATGCGCCCTTCTCGATGTTGCCGCATGTCACCTGCGCGTAACCGCGACCGTCGGAGCCCAGGCACCAGCTGAGGAAGCCGGCGCCCTTCCTGGCCGCCTTCACCACCGCCGCTCCGGCGCCGTCGCCGAAGATGACGGCGGTCCCGCGGTCGGAGTAGTCGAGCATCCGCGACAGCACCTCCGCTCCGATCACGAGCACCGTGTCCGCGCGTTCGGTGGCGATGAAGGAGTCGGCGATGGAGAGCGCGTAGACGAAGCTCGTGCACGCGGCCAGCGTGTCCCAGGCAACCGATCCCGGGGCGTCGAGCTCGTTCTGGACGCGGCACGCGACGGATGGAAACGGACCGTCCGGCGAGGAGGTGCCGACCAGGATCATGTCGAGTTCCTTCGCGTCGACCTCAGCCGCCTCGAGCGCCGACCGCGCGGCCCGGGTCGCCAGCTCGAACGTCGTCGTCCCGGGCTCGGCGATGTGGCGGCGGTGAATGCCCGTCCGCTCGGTGATCCACTTGTCCGAGGTGTCGATCATCTTCTCGAGGTCGAAGTTGGTGATGACCTTCGAGGGCGCGTAGACGCCGACACCCGCTATCGCGCTCGGCCGGCCCTTGGCCGGGAACGAGCGCAGAGGCACGGCGTCCGATCGAGTGCGGTAGCTGGTCGTGATGGCCATCGGGTCTACGCCTCCAACCGCTCGGCGGTCTTTTGCTCCAGGTACTGCCAGAGGTCGGCGATCACCTTCATCTTCTCGAGCTCCTCGTCGGGCAGCTCGACGTCGTACTTGTCCTCGATGGCGGCGATGAGCTCGACCAGGTCGAGCGAGTCGGCCGCGAGGTCGCGCTGAAAGCTCTTGTCCATCTGGATCTGGTCCGGGTCGATGCCGAGGATCTCGGCCGCGAGCTCCTGCAGCTCCCTGAAGTTCAGCTGGGTTGGCATCGGGTACCTCCTACTCGCCTTTCTTGATCACGAGGGTTGCGTTGTGTCCGCCGAATCCAAACGAGTTGGACAGGGCGACGTCGATGCTCGCTTTCCGTGCCTTGTTCGGCACGTAGTCGAGGTCGCATTGCGGGTCCGGGTCGTCGAGATTGATGGTCGGCGGCAGCATCCCGCGATCGAGCGCGAGCACGCAGGCGGCGGCCTCGATCGCGCCGGCGGCGCCGAGCAGGTGCCCGTGCACCGACTTGGTCGAGCTGACGGCCAGCTCGTAGGCGTGATCGCCGAACACCGACTTGATCGCCTTGGTCTCAGCGACGTCGCCGAGCTTGGTCGACGTGCCGTGCGCATTGATGTAGCCGACCGACTCAGGGTCGACGCCGCTCGACTCCAGCGCCTGTTTCATCGCCCTGGCGGCGCCTTTGCCTTCTGGCTGCGGCGCCGTGAAGTGGTACATGTCGGCGGTCGCTCCGTAGCCCGCGATCTCCGCGTAGATCCGCGCGCCGCGCTTCTTCGCGTGCTCCATGTCTTCGAGCACGAACATCACCGAGCCTTCACCCATGACGAAGCCGTCGCGGCCGAGGTCGAACGGACGGCAGGCCTTCTCCGGCTCGTCGTTCCGCTCGCTCGTTGCCTTGATCTGACAGAACGCGCCCATCGTGAGGGGCGTGATGGTTGCCTCACTGCCGCCGGCCAGCATCGCGATGGCCTGGCCGCGCTTGATGATCTCCGACGCCTCGCCGATGCCGTGGGCGCTGGACGCGCATGCGCTGACGATCGCGTAGTTCGGACCGCCGGCGTGGGTATGGATGGCGACGATACCGGCAGCCATGTCCGCGATCATCATCGGCACCGTGAAGGGGCTGATGCGCTTCGGGCCGCGCTCCATCAGCGCGGTGTGGCTCTTTTCGATCTCCTCCATGCCACCGATGCCCGAGCTGACGATGACGCCGACGTCGTCGGGGTCCATCTGCGCGGGGTCGAGGTTTGCGTGCGCGAGGGCCTGCTTGCTCGCGGCCAGCGCGAACTGGCAGTAGCGGCCGATGTGGCGGGCCGTCTTTCGGTCCATGTAGTCCTCGGGGTTGAAGCCCTTCACCTCGGCCGCGATCTTCGTGTCGAAGTTGGTCGTGTCGAACCGCGTGATCCGGCCGACACCGGAGACGCCCTCGATCATGTTCGACCACACCGTTTCAAGGTCGCTTCCGATCGGGGTCACGAAGCCCATGCCGGTCACGGCCACGCGCGTGCCGTTGGAGTGGCGGTTAGTCATGGTTCAAGGATAGGGACGCGACGGCCAACCGGCACCCACACGAGGTGGCAAAACTCGCCTATCGGTTTGGACCCCAGGTCCAAACCGATTACAGAATCTTTTGCAGGTCCAGCGCGAGCTGGAGACGGAGCCGGGTCGCCGGGACGTCGAGGTCGCCCAGCAGCTCTTTGAGCTTGTCCAGCCGGTAAAGCACCGTGTGCCGGTGCAGCCCCAATGCGCTCGCCGCGTCTTTGACCGAGCCTTTGGCCAGGAAGGCCTCCAGCGTCTCCATGAGCTGGGTCCGGTTGCGCAGCTTGGGGTCGAGCAGCTTGCCGAGGGTGTGGGCGACAAACCGCTCGGCGAGCCGTGGGTTCTGGGCCAGCACGAGGTGCGGGATGACTTCGTCGTGGCCGTGGGCAATGGCATCGGGATGCAGCTTCCGCCCCGCCTCGATCGCCTGCTGAGCTTCGAGGTAGGAGCGAGAGATGCCGTGCAGTCCGGGGTGATACCCGCCGATGCCGGCACGGACTCGCGCGCGGAGGTTACCCGAGCGCTGGGCCGCTTCGTCCTGCAGCCGGTTGACGAACTGTCTCGCGTCGTCGAGATCGGAAGGCGATTCGACCGGCCAGAGGACGACCAGCGTGCTGGGGTCTGTGGCGTGGACCAGGACCCCGCGCGGCGTGTCGATCGAGGTTGCGACCTCGGCGAGCGCCTGGCCGCCGCGCTCGCCGTCGCGGCTGCCGAGCACCAGCTTGGAGACCATCGCTACGTAGCCCTGCGCCGCGAGCGGAGTGTTGAGGGCGAGCGCCTGTCTGTGCAGCTCCAGCTCCGAATCGAAGTTGTCGCTGATGAGCGCGTGGATGAGACGCGCGTGCGCACGTGTGCCGCGCTGCATGTGCTGCTCGCGAGCGTGGAGGTAGGTCTTGGTGACCTCGGCCGCGACCTGGTCCAGCGCGGCGAAGACGTAGTTGGCGACGAGCATGATCGCCTCGGGCGTGGCCTCGCGATGACCGCGCCACGCCCTGAGGATCTCGTCCCAAGCGACACGCGCCGCGATGCGATAGGCGGCGAGGATGGGCTCGACCGACTGGCTGCTTCGCGCCTGCAGGATGCCGAGCTGCGCGACGCGCCTCAGCTCTTCCTGGGTCGCGGGCCGCGCCTCCCTGGCCGTTGCGAGAAAGAGGTCGAGGCCCGCCTCGCAGGCACGCGCGATGGCGTCGCGCTGCGGGGGGACGCCGGTGGAGGCATCCCAGCGGACCAGGCCGACGACCGCGCGGGCCATGTGACGGGCCATGCCCGCCCGCCGCTCCTC
>DASZJK010000018.1:0-17293 GCA_035948155.1 Candidatus Dormiibacterota bacterium | reverse complement strand
AGCTCGAAGTCGCCGCCCTCCAGCGTCGCGAAGTCGAGGAACTCATCGACGATCCGGGAGACCTGCTCCGCGCCGGTCTCGACGATCGCGGCGAGCTCGCGCTCGTCGCTCGTCTCTGCGCCCGTCGAAAGCAGCCCGGCGGCGCCGACCACCGCGTTCAGCTGATTGCGCAGCTGATGTCCGACGTCCGCGAGCAGCTCGGCGTCGACCTCGATCAGACGCCGATTACCGTCGGTCTGGTCCCCGGGCTGATTGGCGCCCAGCTTGGTCAGGTCGTCCATCTAGTAGAGATGCTCCATCGCAGGCTGGTTCACGGGCTTGAACATCTCCGCGGGCAGCTCAACGCCGTCGCTCTGGAAGTGCGCCTCGAAGTTCGAGCGCACGCCCGTCGCGGTGTGGTACCCGACCGCGCGCCCATCCGGTGTGACCGCCACCTGACGAAATGTGAAAACTTCCTGCATCGCAATCTCACCGTCCGCAATGCCTTGAACTTCCGCGATGCTGACGATCTTGCGCGAGCCGCCGCGCAGCCTCTCGGTCTGCACGACGACGTTGATGGCGGATGCGATCTGACCGCGAATGGCGCGGGACGGGAGCTCGGTACCGGCGAGCAGCACCAGGGTCTCGAGGCGGCTGATCGCGTCCCGCGCGTTGTTCGCGTGGACGGTGCTCATCGAGCCGTCGTGACCGGTGTTCATAGCCTGCAGCATGTCGAGCGCTTCGCCGCCGCGCACCTCGCCCACGATGATCCGGTCGGGCCGCATGCGCAGCGCGTTGCGCACGAGGTCGCGGATTGTGATCTGACCGCGTCCCTCAACGTTCGCGGGTTTGGATTCGAGGCTGATCACGTGGACCTGCCGCAACCGCAGCTCGGCGGCGTCCTCGCACGTGACGATTCGTTCGTTGGGCGGGATGAAACCCGACAGCACATTGAGCAGCGTGGTCTTGCCCGAGCCGGTGCCACCGGACACGATGACGTTCAGCCGCGTCTGCACCGCCGCCTCGAGGTACTCGAAGATGGCCTCGCTCGAGCCGCCGCTCGAAACGATGCGCTCGGGCGTCAGAATCTCGCGGCCGAACTTGCGGATCGTCAGGCACGGGCCGTAGATCGCGACCGGCGGGATGACGACGTTGACGCGCGAGCCGTCCTTCAACCGCGCGTCGCACATAGGCTCTGACTCGTCGACGCGCCGCCCGATGGTCGAAACGATGCGGTCGATGACGCGACGCAGGCTCGCTTCGTCCTCAAACGCAAGGTTCGTGAGCTCGATTCGCCCGTGGCGCTCGATGAAGATCTGCTCCGGGCGGTTGACCATGATCTCGGTGATGTCGGGGTCGCGCAGCGGCGCCTCGAGCGGCCCGAGGCCGATCACCTCGTCGAAGAGGATGTCGACCAGCCGTTCGCGGTCGGCGGCCGTCACGAGCGCGGCGGGCGGCTTGTTGCGGAAGTGCTCCTCGGTCAGCTGCAGCAGCAGTCGCCGGATGCCGGCCCGGTTGGTGATGTCGATCGCGGCGGCGTGCCGGCGCAGCAGGTCGGCGTGGATCTCGGCCTTGGCCGCAGCGAGGGCAGGGCTCAGGGTCGCCGGTGTGTCGACGCTGCGGCGACCGCCGTCGATCGACGCGACCTCCGCGGTTATGGGCTCACGTGGTGCGCCGCGGCGCTCTGGCGGCGCGACGGCTGGCGCGCCGTCGACCTGGGTCGGTGTCGCCACCACTGGCTCCTCGGCTGGGGCGGCCACCTGCTCCGGCGCTGTCGCCGGCGTTTGCTGGTAGCGCCTGTCGAACCGCTCGGAGAGCTTCATCTCGGCTTCGCCACGGCGCGCCTCAGGACGCGCCGGTGGGCGCGCCGGGCGGCCTTCTGGATTTCGGCATCTGTGTCTTGCTCGGCGAGGCGATGCAGGCCGTCGGCGGCCGAACTGTCACCGATCATGGCGAGAGCTCTGCAGGCCGCGAAGCGCACCTGCTTCGGCCAGCGCCGGTCGTGGGCGATCCCGAGCAGCGGCGAGACCCGAAGGACGTCGCCCCGGAGGCCGCAGGCCAGCACGGTGGCCACCGCCGCCCTCTCGCTGGCCGGCTGGCGCATCAACGCCTCGATGTCCACGTCCGAGGCGGCCTTCGACAGGGCGATGGCCAGGCGGTGCAGTGGGATGGTGTCTGCCGAGGCCATGATCTCGTCGACGGCGCGCCTGCCGCCGAGCTGAGCCAGCGAGCGGACCGCCGCCTCACGCACTCGCGGAACCGGGTCCTTGACGAGGTCCGAGATCCACATGGCCGACTCGGTGAGGCGCGCGGCGCCGCAGATCCTGGCCGCGGCGGCGCGAGTGGCCGGGTCCCGGCTGACAAGGGCATCCAGGAGCTCGTCTTGCAGGCTCGAGCGCCGGAACATCTCGTGGATCATCCAGTGCGCGGTCACGCCGGCCCCCTGGCGGTCGAGCGCGGCCGCCAGGGTCTGGGCCACGCCGTCAGGGTCCGCCAGGAGCTCGGGGGCTGTGGCATTGAGCACGGCGGCCTTGTCGCCGCCCATCGCCGTGTTAAGCACCCGCTCAACTTTGGCGGCCACACGCGACCGAGAGGACGGGGGCCGGGTGGAGATCGCCGGCCGTGTATTTGAGCCGTTGCTGCGAAGCGAAGGGTCCATTTTCGGGAAGGGTCGCTACAGTATCGGCGTTTTGACCGCCCCTGAGGTTCATGAAACCTTACAGCGGGCGCGGGAGGAAGAGACACGCCAGGTGGCCGCCACAGGCAGCGGACCCGCCGGAGATCAGGCGCCGTCCGCGGTTCAGCGGCGGATGCGCATCCTGGAGATGTCCGCTGTCTTCTCAGAGCTGAAGGACGGCGTTTTGCGAGCCGTCGCCCGGCGCATGCGCTCGGTGAACCTCCGCGCCCGGGACACCCTCCGCCTGGGCGGCCAGGGCGGTGACGTGGTCGTCTTCCTGGAGTCCGGCCAGGTCGAGGTGTCGATAACGGATGGAACCGGCCGCGTCCTGCTGACCCGGCGACCGGTCGCAGGTGACATGGTCATCCTCCCGGCCGCCCGCACCGGCGACCGCTACGTCACCAACCTCTACGGCCTGTCCGACGCGGTTCTGCTCACGCTGGACCGCGACGGCCTGCTCGAAGGCCTGGGGTCCAACGTGGAGAAGGTCGCGGTCACGCTGGACAAGCTGTGGGAGCAGGAGCTCGCCGCGGCTGCCACCATCGGGGCCCAGCGTGCCTCCGAGATCGAGGCTCCGATCGTCGCGTTCTTTTCGGCCAAGGGCGGCGCCGGCACGACCACCCTCGCCATCAACACCGCGGCTGCGCTCGCCAAGACCTTCCCACACCAGGTCCTGCTGGTCGACCTCGCGGCGCCTTTCGGCCACGCGGCGCTGTTCGCCGACCTGATCGCGACCGGCTCCGTTGTGAGCGCCTCGAAGGCCGCCGCCGCCAACTTCGAGTCGGCCATCCGGGGCAACATCGTCAGCCACCGCTCCGGGATGGGCGTCCTGCCGGCAACCCTGCGGCCGGAGGAGGTCGACACACTGAACGGGGAGCTGATCGGACGCGTTCTAGACACAGTGGTCGGTTGGCACAAGGTGGTCGTGGTCGACCTCGGTACATCGCTGTCGGAGTCCGCTCTTGCGGTGATCGAGCGGGCCGAGTGCCTCGTCGTCGTCGTGCCGCCCGAGATTGCCGCGATGACGGACGCACGGCGCGCGCTCGCGATCTTCCGCGACATCATGAATGTGCCCGACAACCGGATCGAGCTGGTGCTCAACCAGCGTTCTCCGCACCCGCCGCTCGACCGCGCGGCGGTGGAGTCGATCCTCGGCCGCAAGATGTCGGTCGTCGTCGGCTTCGACGATTCCCGTCCGGAGGACTCGACCCTCGCCGGGGGACTGGTCATGCAGCACGACCCTTCATCGATGGTCTCGCGCGGGAGCGCTGAGGTCGCGAGGGTCATTCTCGCCAGCCTCAAGCTCGATGGGCCGCACTAGAAAAAGGAAGGGTCAGGCCCTCGTCGAGCTGGCCCTGACCCTACCGCTGCTGGTGCTCCTCGTCGCAGGAGTGCTCGAGCTCGGCCGCGGCTACGCGTTTGCGACCGAGACTTCCGACGCGGCCCGTGACGCCGCGAGGTACGTGGCGGGCAAGACCGCGACAACCAACGGCCCAGGGCTCCCATCCACGTGCGGCCTGGTGACCGCGGACCTCTCGGCGGTGACCAGCAACGTCGTCTGCCCTCGGCAGGTCAATCACGTGCCGCCCTTCGTCGCCGGCGTGGACTACCCCAGGCCGGCGGCGGGACAGGCGGTCGTGGCCGTGTACTGCGGTACTTCAATCAACTGCACCGGATCGGTCCAGACGCAGTACCGGTCCGAGGTCGACGTCTACGTCTACTACGGCTTCAGTGACCTGAACATCCTCGGCGGCGGGATAACCATCACAGGGTCGAGCCGCGCCACGACCTCATGGTGAAGCGTCGAAGTCCCGGCCAGGCGCTCGTCGAGTTTGCGTTGGTGGCCCCAATGGTCTTCCTGCTCATCGGCGCCACAGTCGATCTCGGCCGCGGTCTTTTGATCTACACCATGCTGCAGGGAGCCTCCCGCGACATGGCCCGACAGGCCGTCCTCGCCTACTACAACGGATCGAACACGCTGCCGCCGACCTGCACCAAGCTGGCGGTTCCATGCTCTCTTGCTCCGCTTACCAGCGGCGCCCATGAGCTGGACGCGCTGGGCATGTCCGTGGTCTACCGCGATTCGACTGCGATCAGCAGCCCTCCTCCATACGGCACCTACGTCGCGAACGTGAACCCGCTCCAGCCGGGCACGATCAGGCTGAGCGGTCCGACCAACGCGAGCACGGTCTACGTCTTCATCTACGAGCTGGATTCAACCGCCGGCAACCCCAACCCACGCTGGAGCTGCCCGACGTGCGCCGCCGCCAGCGGCGCCGCCGTGCGGACCTCCGGACACCAGCTCGTGGTCGTCGACCTTCAGCTCCAGTGGAAGCCCGTACTCGCCACTTTTCTGGGGATTCCAGGCACCGTCACCTTCAACTCGCAATCCGTCGAGAGACTGGAGTACTGATGCGAAGACGTCGGGCTGAGTCGGGACAGGTCCTCGTCATCGTCGCCGTGTGGCTGGTCGCCCTGATCGGGATGGCCGCCTTGATCCTGCTCTCAGGTTCGGTCGGATGGCAGCGCAACCAGCTTCAGCAGGTGGCCGATCAGGCGGCGCTGGATGGGGCCCTCCGGATTGGGATCAGCTGCACCCCGGCGTCTGCGCGAGCAGTGATCACGGAGGTCGACACCTTCGTGGCAACGCAGCGGTCGCGAACCGGTGTGCTCAACGTAGGAGCGAGCACATGCGCCCGCGGCTTCACGGGCACAGACACCTTCGCCGGCGGTACCACCGAAACCATCCATTACCCGTACCGCAACCACCAGCAGCAGATCGAGGTCTTGCTGACGGAGGCCCTTCCCATCTCGTTCGGCACCTACCTGCGCGCTTCGAACATCAACGTCACGCGTCGCGCGGTGGCGCAGCAACTCAGTGGCTCGACGAGCGCGGTGTCCGCTACGACGCTTTCCTGCACAGGCGGTCAATTCAACGTGGCGGGAAGCGTCATGGCGCAGAACTTGATCACGCGAGCGGGCGGCTGCTCCGTCTACGCGCACGCGCGGCTCGACCCGGCGTCGGGCACTTACTCCGACCTCGGTAACGTCTCCGTTTACGCCAACGGTCAGGGCTGGGTCGCCGGTGGCGGGCGGTGTGTCGCCGGGGGCAGCGCGGGCTCCACCAACGCCATATGCGGCGACGGGTTCGAGCTCACTGGCCACAACCTCATGACCTGCGGAACAGCGGCCACGACCGCATTCCTGTCGGCGGCAGACGCCTCGATCAACCCGAACCCGTGCGCCGCGGCGACCGGCGCGCAACCAGTCGCCCCCCGGTCGGCCGGGCTGCCTCCGGAGCCCAACAACGACCCTGCGGCGATCGCCACGCTTCAAGGGACCGGGGGCGTGCGCTGCTCGCCCGTGGGCGTCTACCCCAACATCGTGGTCAACGGAGTCGTGGTCGGCACCGGCCTGGCACCCGCGCCGGCACGGGACGCCAGCGGCTTCTACCACTTCAGGCCGAGCTGCTATGGCTATCTGACTCCGCCGGCAGCCGCGGGCGCCGCGATCGCGCGCGTGCAGACAGGACCCGTGCGCAATGGCGCCAACACGGTCACGGCGACCCTGCCCCGGGGAAGCACCGCGGGTAACCTGCTGGTTGTCACCCTGCGGGAGACGCCCACGAACACCCCCTCGACCGGCCCCGCAGGTTGGCTGTTCGCGGCAGGTGTCAACGACCCGACCGTGGGCCGCACCGAGATCTGGTATCGGCCGAACGCGCCGGCCGGCATCACCACGGCCACGTTCACGCTCAACCCGCGCCCGCAGACGGCGTTTGCCGAGATGACCGAGTGGCGGGGGGTCGACACGGTCGCGCCCCTGGACCAGGTGGGAACGACCCAGGTGACCGTCCCCAACAGGAACGCGACGGTCTCCACGGCTGGACCGATGGGATTGGCCAACGAGCTGGTCGTCACCGACGACGCTTACACGGCGAACGGCGGCCAGACATTCACGCCCGCAGCCGGCTGGACCGGCCTCGTCAACAACCCCGGCAGCGGCTACAGCTCCGAGTTCCGGCTCAATCTTCCCGCGGGCGTCGCGAGCGAGGCCGTCCGCCACAGCACACCGACGCGGTGGTCACTGGCGATTGCAACCTTCAGGCCCGCCGGCGCGAGCGCCGGCGCAGTTCTGGACCCCGGGTTCTACTACTTCAACGGATCTGGATTCGTCGGAGGCGGAGGTATCTGTCTCAACGGCCACACCATGCTGGCCCGGGACGTCACGCTCGAGTTCGTCAACCGTTCCGGCTTCTCGACCGGCACCTGCGCCATTGGCGGCGGAGCGGGCTGCGGCGCCGGCGCCTGCCAGTTCGGCTCGCAGCCATGCTCGATCGCGGCGTGCCCGCCCAACAACCCGCTGGACCCGGCGCGCGGGGGCTATACCTGGTTTGCGGCGCCCTGTACGCAGGCTCCCGCCGGAGACGCCGCCTGCCCGGGCTCCGCCTGGTGCCCGAACGGCGACAGGGCATGCTCGAACCTGCTGGCCTGGTCCCCGGCGACGAACACCGGCCGGGTTGCGATCACGGGTGCGGCGGCCAGGAACTGGCTTCTCGGCTCGATCTTCTGGTCAGGCACCTGCACCTACCGGGTGAACGCGACAAGCACGATCGACGGGGCGATCTCGTGCGGAAACCTGTCTGTTTCCGCCACCGCCGGTGCCGGGACCGCCGTCGGAAGCGACTACGGAGTCAGCACGGCTCTGGCGGAGGCGGTGCTGGTGGAGTGACCGTTGTGGCGTTATGTGTTGCGCTCGGGCGTCCATTTTGTGAAGCTTGCGCCCACAAACTATGTCGACAGCCACCTCCGTCCTGACCCGACCGCGGCGCGGGCGCCTCTACATCATCGTCGGCGCCGTGCTGGCGGTCCTTGCATTTGCCACCGCCGCCGGCATCGCAAGCCTGCCCCTGATCCAGGGCTCCTCGACCGGTACCAAGGTGGTGGTAGCCGCTCACGACATCCGAGCTCGGACGGTGATCCAGGCTTCCGACCTGACGCTCCAGAGCGTCAGCCCGGCACCGCCACTGGCGTTCACAGACGTCAAGGAGGCGGCGGGCAAGGGTGCCCGCGTAGACATCCCCGCGGGATCCGCGGTCACGAGCAATCTCGTGGCGCCGTCGGGCGACCTTTTGAGCACCAGCGACGTCGCGTACCTGCCCATCCCGAAGGGCTGGGTCGCCGTGACGATCCCGACCGGCGAGCAGGTCGGTGTCGGCGGATATGTTCAGGTAGCGGACAGGATCAGCGTACTGGCCACCGTCGACACGTCGGTCTTCGGCGAAAGCCCAGGCAAGGCTGTCGTCCTGACGGTGTTTCGCGATGTCGACGTCCTGCGCGTCGGTCCGGCGGGAGACACGAGCGGCACACCGAACAGCGCGGGAGGATCCGTAACCAGCAGCCTCACCGTCTTGATGACGGCATGCGATTCCGAGTACCTGTACTGGCTTCTCAACAACGCGCAGGTGAAATACGAGCTCGAGTCCTACACCGACTATCAAAGCGTTCCGACGCAGCCCTCGGACAAATGCCCCGGCGTCGGGTCAGCGACAGGCGTTGGCCCCAAGGACGTTGAGTCGCGCTGGCATTTCACCTCTCTCTGATCAGATGAGCACGGCGATCGTGCTGGTCGCCGTCGCGGCCGCTATCGGCGTCGGCCTCGTCGTCTACGGCCTCGTCCGTTCCCAGCACGGCAGCGGTTCGGAGGCGAGGATCGGGGCTTCCTATCGCACCCTCGCGGACGTCCGCGAGCAGCTCAGGAAGCGTTTCGAGCCCGACGGCTCGCCGGAATGGATTGCCGCGCATGACCAGACCAGCCGCTTGCAGCGCGATCTCATCGGCGCTGACATTGAGCTCAGACCTTACGAATTCCGACTCGTCCAGGTGGCCGTCGGGCTCTTGCTGGCGGTCGTTGCGCTCATCCGGTTCGGGATTGGTCCCGAGTTCCTGATCCTGGCCGCGATCGGTTACCTGCTGCCGTACTTCTATCTGCGCAACCGCCGAGGCCACCGCATCCGTCAGTTCGAAACCGGCCTTCCTCGGGCCATGGAGCTCATCGCCAACTCGATGAAAGCGGGCCAGTCGGTCGCGCAGTCGCTGAGCGCGGTGACGGACAACGCAAGCCCACCAGTCTCAGATGAGTTCGCGCTGGCGCGTCGCGAGATCGAGCTGGGAGCATCGATCGACAGCGCGCTCAACAACATGGTGAGAAGGATCGGCAGCAACGATCTTCGCCTCATGGTGATGGTGATCACGATCCAGCGATCGATCGGTGGCGATCTGCCGGCGATCCTCGTAACCCTGGCCGACACAATGCGTCAACGCGAAGAGATGCGGGCCGAGATCAGCGCCGCGACCGCCCAGTCGCGCGCAACCGCCCTGATCATCACGCTGCTGCCCATCGTCGCCGCGCTCCTGCTCTATTTCATCGTCCGCGACTACTTCCGGCCGATGCTGGTCAACCCGTTGGGCTGGTTCATGCTGGGCCTTGCCGCGCTGCTCCTGTTCATCGGGAACCTGATCATCCGGCGGCTGACGACGATCGTATGAACCCCCTGGTCCTCGTCGTCGGAGTTGGTGCCGCGCTGGGCGCATACCTGCTCGTCATCGGCGTCATCGCGTCGCGCCGGGCCGACCCGACCATGCTGGCGCGCGAGCGCCTCGCTCGCCAGGAGATCGGCCTGGGCCAGAGCGCCGTGGCCCTGCAGCTCGAGAGGCCCTTCGCAGAGCGCCTCTTTGGCCCTCTCCGTCGCTGGGTCGGCCGCCAGACCATGCGCCTCACGCCCGACGCGCAGGCGGCAAACTTCCGGCGCCAGCTCGACTTCGTCGGCAATCCTTTCAACCTCGACCCCGCCGGGCTTCAAGCCCTCCGCATCGCAGCGGGCGCAGGCCTTGGCGCCATCGGCACAACGATCGGCACGGTCATCGGCACGCCTGTGGCGATCGCACTCTGTCTGCTGATCGGGGTGGCAGCCGGCTTCTTCCTGCCGGTCTTGTGGCTCGACCAGCTCGTCCGCCAGCGGCGCGCTGAGCTCGAGGCGTCGCTGCCCAACGCGCTGGACGTCGTCGCGATCAGCATGGAGGCCGGACTTGGCCTGGACCGAGCGCTCGAGCAGCTGGTCCGCCATCAGGACGACTCCCTGACGCTGCTCGTGGCGCGCGCGCTGCGCGAGATCCAGCTCGGGCGCCCGCGATCGGCGGCGCTGGACGAGATGGCTCGGGCAACCGGCATCGACGATTTCTCGTCCCTGGTGCGCGGCATCCTGTACGCGGAAAAGACCGGCGTGCCGATCGCGCGGACCATCTCCGCGCACGCAGCCCAGATGCGGGTCAAGCGGCGGTTGAAGATCCGCACCGAGGCGGCTCGCGCATCGCTCAAGATCCTGCTGCCGACCGTCGGGTGCGTGTTTCCCACGCTGTGGCTGATCTTGCTCGGGCCGGCGCTGATCGTCGCGCTCACGCTCGGCCACTAAGCAGATCGGACCAACCGGCTGTTTTGCGCCCGAAAAACCTCAGATGGTCCCGGATTATCTGAGTGGTGCTAGCGCAGGAAGGGGTTCGTTCGGCGTTCCCGGCCGATCGTGGTCGCGGGACCGTGCCCGCTGTACACGATCATGTCATCGGGCTGCGTCAAGAGCCTGGTCTTGATCCCGTTGATCAACGCGGCGCCGTCTGAGTTCGCGAAGTCGGACCGCCCGATCGAGCTCGCGAAGAGCGCGTCGCCCGTGAACAGGACTCCGTCGATCTTGAAGGTGACGCCGCCCGGGCTGTGGCCGGGCGTGTGAAGAACCTCGAACTCGAGCGAGCCGGCGCGATACGTTTCGCCCTCGACCAGACTCGTGACGTTGCCGAGCTGAGTCGCAAGCGGTCCGAACTCCTGACGCAGCGGCCTGCCGCCGGCGACCACCTCGCGCTCCTCTCCATGCACCCCGATCGGAACGTCGCCGAACGCCTCGCGCAGCTCGTGCAGCCCGGCGATGTGGTCGAGGTCCGTGTGCGTGAGCAGGATCGCCTTGACGCTGGCGCCGCTGCGCCGGGCGGCATCGATGACCAGGTCTGGTTCGAGGTTGGCATCGATGATCACCGCGTCATGCGTCTGTTCGTCCTCGACGAGATAGGAGTTGGTGCCGAACCGCCGGTCGGCGGTGACGTCGATCCGAATCGTCAAAGAACCTTGCGCACGATCAGGTGCCGTTCCGTCTCGCGATAAGGCTCGAAGCCTGCGCGCAGAAACATCTGCAGCGGCCCGCGGTAGTTGCTCTGAGGTGAGTCCTGGCTGCGCGAGGGATAGCCCTCCGCCACCCGTGCGCCGCGCGCGCGAAGCCGGTCGAGCGCGCCCTCGAGCAGCGCGGTTGCCACTCCGTGCCTCCGGTAGGGCGCCGCTATGACGAAACACGAAAGCGACCCGACTCCCTGCTGCTCGGCGACGTTCAGGCCGAACCGGTGCATGACCCCGTTCAGCCGGGTCGTCTCGCCGTAGTTGCACCAGCCGACGGGTTTGCCGTCGATGTATGCGAGCAGGGCCGTGACCTTTCCTTCCTCGATCCCCCTGCTCATGTCGCGCCGGTTGTCGCCTGCGGTCCGCACGGCCCATTCCTCATCGGTCTGGGTGCGGTGGGTCTCCATGCAGTAGCACGACTGCCACTGAGGGTAGTCGCGAAACGCGTCGTGGTCGAAAAACGCCTGGTAGTCGGCCACGCGATCGGCTGTCACATCCTCGACCTTGATTTCGCCGATCTCCGGCAGTCGAGCGAGCTCGGCCTGGGCGGCCGGGTCGTGCTCGAGCCGCAGCGCCTGCATGATGTTGTCCGCCTCGGAGTCGAACAGTCCCGCCACGATATCCGTGGCTTTCCACGACACCGTCACGTCGCAGCCCTTGCCCGCTCGCGCCACGTCCCAGGTAACCGTGTGCGGCGGCTGCGCCGCGAAGGCCGGCGCGAACAGAAACCTGGTGCGGAGCACAAGCCGCCTCGGCGGCTTGACCTCCACGACCTCGGATTCCTCCGCGATCACGCCTCCGGGATCGAGCCAGCGGATCGCCTTGCCCTCGGCGAACTCGCCGTCCGGCGCGAGGCGGTAGTACCAGCGGTGCCGCTCGGTGGAGACGATCGCGTTCCACGCGGTCTTGACCGGCGTCTCCAGATGGACCTTGCGACTTCCGTGCTTCAAGAGGCTTCGCGCGCGACCGTGTGGACGTCCTTCACGCCCTCGAGCTTCTCCATCAAGCGCGAGAGCTGCGCGAGCGAGTCGATCTCCACCGTCGCGGACACGACCGCGGTCTTGTCGTCGTACACGTGGACTTCGAGGGCGGACATGTTGACGCGATTCTCCGCGACGACGGTCGCTATGTCGCGCATCAGTCCCTGGCGGTCCCAGGCCTCGATCTTGATCGCCACCGGGTAGAGGTGGGTCGCGTCCGACTCCCAGTCCACCGGCACGACGCGCGCCGAATCCTGCGCGTTGACCGCGTTGATGCAGTCGGCGCGGTGCACCGTCACACCCTTGCCCCGCGTGGTGTAACCGACGATGGCGTCACCCGGCACCGGCCGGCAGCACGTTGCGATCGACGTGAGGATGCCTTTCTCGCCGCGGACCAGCACCCGCGGCGTGGGCTGGACCTGGGGAATGAGCGGGATGGTTCGAACGTCGCCACCTGGCACCTCCAGGTTGAGCGCCATGCGCATCACCACCGCGTGCGGCGACAGGTCGCCATAGCCGATGGCGGCCGTGAAGTCGTCGACGGTGTTGAACTTGTGGGCGCTCGCGATCTCGAGCAGCTTCGGCTCGGGCAGGTCCCCGAGGTTGACCCGGTGCATGCGATGCAGCTCTTTGTCGAGAAGGTCGCGCCCCTTCGCCACGTTCTCCTCGCGCCGCTGGCTCTTGAACCACTTGCGGATTCGCTCCTTCGCCGACGCGCTCTTGACAAAGTTCAGCCAGTCTCGGCTTGGGCCGTGCGGACTCTTGGACGTAAGGATCTCCACGATCTCCCCGTTCTGCAGCGCGTAGTCGAGCGGCACCATTCGCCCGTTGACCTTGGCGCCGATGCATCGGTGGCCGACTTCCGTGTGGATGCGGTACGCGAAGTCGACAGGCGTCGAACCGGTAGGCAGGTTGATCACGTCGCCGCGGGGCGTGAAGACGTAGACCTCATCCTGGAACAGGTCGACCTTGACCGTGTTGAGGAACGACTCGGCATCCCCCACCTCGCTCTGCCACTCGAGCAGGCTGCGCAGCCACGAGAGCTTCTGGTCGAAGCTCGCGTCCTTGCCGCCCTCCTTGTACGTCCAGTGCGCGGCAACACCGAACTCCGCGACGCGGTGCATCTCGTGGGTCCGGATCTGGATCTCGATCGGCTCGCCGGTGTGCGTGATAACCGTCGTGTGCAGCGACTGGTAGCCGTTCGACTTCGGCATCGCGATGTAGTCCTTGAAGCGGCCCGGCATCGGCTTCCACAGCGAGTGGACGACGCCGAGCACTCCGTAGCAGTCGCGCACCGAGTCGACCAGGACGCGGATCGCGGAGAGGTCATAGATCTCCGAGAAGTCCTTGCTCTCCTTGGTCATCTTCTGCCACACGGAGTAGATGTGCTTTGGCCGGCCGGTGATGTCGGCCTGGATTCCGACCTTCTCCAGCTCGCGTGCGAGGATCTCGCGGAGGTCGGAGACCAGCGATTCGCGGTCGTTGCGCTTGCGCGCGATGCGGCGCACGACGTCCTCGTACGCCTCCGGCTCGAGGTTGCGGAAGGCCAGGTCCTCCAGCTCCCACTTGATCTGGCCGATGCCGAGGCGGTGCGCGAGAGGTGCGTAGATGTCGAGCGTCTCGCGCGAGATCTTGCGGCGCTTGGGCTCGGCCAGCGGCGCGAGAGTGCGCATGTTGTGGAGACGGTCGGCAAGCTTGATGAGGACGACCCGAAGGTCCTCCGCCATCGCGACCATCATCTTCCGGACGTTTTCCGCCTGCTGCTGCTGGTCGGTGCGCAGGCTGATCCGGCCCAGCTTGGTGACGCCATCGACCAGGCGCGCGACCTCGGGGCCGAATTCCTTCCTGACCTCGTCGGCGGTCAGGTTTGTGTCCTCGACCGTGTCGTGCAGCAACGCGGCGGCGATCGTCTCGGCGTCCAGCTCCAGGTCGGCCAGGATCGCGGCCACCTCGAGCGGGTGGTTGACGTAGTCCTCGCCGGACAGGCGGTGCTGCCCGTTGTGGGCCACGGCAGCCCGTTCATAGGCCTTCCGGACCAGCACCTGGCCCTTCGGGTCGAGGTGATCGGCGACGCGGAGGAGCTCGGAAACCGTCATCTTCGGGGTGCCATGAAGTTTAGATTCGCTATCTAGCTTCCCCAGCCGTACCCAAACCTAGACTTACAGGCCGCGAAATGAACTCGGGACGAAGGGCGTTGACGTTCCGGATCGGGTTCGCGGCGGGCAGCGCGATCCTTGTCCTTGCGGGCGCGACGTTGGGCGCCAGCGGCCGCGACGGCCTGGTCCTCGCCATGGGCGCGATCGCCGGCCTGCTGGCGCTGGCCAGCGGGGCAACCTTCAACTCCTGGCGGCTGGCCGCCGGATTGGGCGCCGTTTCTCTTCTCCTCACGCTCGTGCTCAGCCAGTTGGATCCCCGCCAGGCGGACCTCCCGATCCAGGTCCCGGGCCTGGTTCTGCTCGCCGTGGGCGGGGTCCTCGGCGCGATCGTCTACCGGACCCTGGCCGGCGACCTGGAGAAACAGCAGGCCGAGGTCGAGTCGCTCAACGCCACGCTTGGGCAGAAGCACCACGCGTTTGTCGCAGCCACCTCCGATCTCAACGGCACCCAGCCCGGCGACACGGCGGCGACCACGGCGGCAATCGCGGCAAGCGTCGGCGCCGACCTCGCGTGCTGCTACCTCGCCTCGGCCGATGGCAGGCGGTTCGTTCCCCAGCCTCCCGGGATCGGCGTCGACCGGTTGCGGCCCCAGGCGGTGAACCGTTCGCGCGGCGATGGCGGTCCGCTTTTGTCGGCGATCGAAGCGAGGAACCCGTTTGTCGCAGCCGATGAGAGCCAGCTGGTGGAGCTCATCAGCTTCCTGCCTGAAGACCTCCACCTGAAGGGACTGATCGCGGTGCCGATGCCGATCGGAGACCACGTTGGAGGTTTCATGCTGCTCGGCCGGACCGCCGCGCAATTCAGCGACGATGACAGGCGCCTCGCCATCACGCTCGCAACGCGCGCGGGCGAGCAGGTGGCGAGCGCGCAGCTCGTGGCGCTGACGCGCCAGGAGTCGGCGCGCTATTCGCTGATGAACGAGCTGGTCAAGGAAGCCTCGGGCAAGACCATGAACGAGGTCCTCGAGCTGGTGCTGGGCAGAGGGTCCGAGGTGGTCAGGTACGACGCCGGCCGCGCCCTCCTCTTCCAGCCGGACAACACCTACGTGGTCGTGGACGGAGGCGCGCCAGCGCCGGAGCCCACAGACGGGCCGCTGGCGCGCGTGCGCGACGGCGAGACGATGCTGCGCAACCTGGTCACCGAGGACGAGGGCATCTACAGCGGGCTGCACCCCGAACGTTTCGGCGGCACCGTCAACGAGGCCCTGACCCCGATCCGGGGTAAGTCGGGCGTGATCGGGGCGCTTTGCCTCGGACGGCGCGGCAACGCCGGGTTCACCCAGCAGGACGTCAGCCCGCTGGACGACCTCGGGTCGATGGCAGGCGTCGCGGTGGAGAACTCGCGCATCCTCCAGGTCGTGTCCGGCCAGGCCTCGCGCCTGGACACCGCGCTCGACGCCCTCGGCGAGGTTTCCGCCGCTCTCACGACGGTGACCGAGGGGTCGCGCGTCCTCGAGCAGAAAACGCTCGAGGCGGCGATCCGCATCGTCGACGGCACCGCGGGGATGCTGACCCGCACGGGCTCCGAAGGCCACCAGGCCGCGATCATGGCGGTCTGGCTCGGAACGGACCCGACCGGCATGCTGTTCCAGAACGGCCAGGGCGTGGTCGGCGCGACCATGCTCAGCGGTCGGCCCACGGTGGTCAGCGATCTTGCGTGGCAGGCCGAGCTCGCCTCACCGCCAGATCTCACCGGGCTCAAGTCCGCCATCTGCACCCCGATGTTCGAGGAGGGCCAGCTCTGGGGCACCCTGTCCGTCTTCGACGACAAGAAGCGCGAGTGGACGACCGACGATCAGCGCGTGCTGGCCACCCTCGCCAACCAGGGCGTGGTCGCCGTGCGCAACGCCGAGCTGTACGAGAAGAACGAGCGCAGCATCTGGGAGCTCCGCAACCTCCAGGAGGCCCTGCAGGCGGCGACCTCCACCCTGGAGCTGAACCAGGTCCTGCAGCAGGTGCTTGCGGGTGCGGCCAAGGCTTCGTCCGCGCAGATCGGGTGTCTTGCGCTTGCGGACGACAACGGCAAGCTGATCCTGAAGGGTGGCTTCGGCACCGACCACGTGACGGCCGAGCGCCTGGCGCTCGTTATCGGCGGCGACATCTGCCGCAAGGTGATGGAAACCGGTCGGGCGGTCATGGAAGCGATGTCGCCCAAGGCCGCGGACGACACCGCGCTCAATCCGCGCGCCGTGCTGTGCGTGCCGATCACGCTGCGCGGAAAGCCGCTCGGCGTCGTCTTCCTCGCCAACTACAAAGCCGGACACGAGTTCACCGAGGACCACCGCAACCTCGTGACCGAGCTCGCGACGCAGGCGGCTGTCGCCATCGACAATGCGCGGCTGTTCGAGGACCGCGAGGCCGTGATCCTCGAGTCGCTCGAAGCCCTCGCCGCGACCGTCGACGAGAAGGACCGCTACACGGCCGGACATTCAGAACGGGTGACGCAGTACGCGCTGGTGATCGCCCGGCAGATGCACTACGCGCCACACGACACGGAGGCGTGGACGCGGCTGGAGCGCGGCGGCCGGCTCCACGACATCGGCAAGGTCGGCGTGCCCGATGCGGTGATCCAGAAGACCGGCAAGTTGACCGACGCCGAGTTCGAGCAGATGAAGAGTCACACGACCCGCGGATACAACATCCTGAGCAAGCTGCACATGCTCACAGATGAGCTCGTCATAGTCCGCTCGCACCACGAGCGCTACGACGGCAAGGGCTACCCGGACCGCAAGACGGGCGATGAGCTGCCGATTTTCGCGTGGATCGTTTCTGCGGCTGACGCGATCGATGCGATGACGTCCGACCGTCCCTATCGCAGGGGCATGTCACTCGAGGTTGCGATCGACCAGGTGCGGCTCGGCGCGGGCACGCACTTCCATCCCGACGTGGCGGAGGCGGTGCTGGACGCCGCCGCGACGGGCACGCTGAAGCTCATCCCGCAGGTGTCGCTCTACAAGGACGCGCCGAAGATAGGGGCGTTCGAAAACCCGGTCGGCTGAGCCCAGGCGCGATAGTCGCGACTATCCCGCCTATCAGGGCGCCGCAACCCGTAGTTAGTCGCGACTATCGCGGGTTTCGGCTCAGTACGCCTTTGCCAGGGACACCCGGAACCTGGCCGGCCGGCCGCACACCAGGCACTTGCCGCTGACGTTCGCGCCCTCGTCGATCGTGCGGATCGTCACGCCTCCGGCCTCAGACTTGATGCGCGCCTCCTCCTCGGCGTCACCGCACCACAGCACCCACACGAAACCGGCGCGCTCCCGGAAGTGGGCGACGACCTCATC
>DASZJK010000017.1:0-2262 GCA_035948155.1 Candidatus Dormiibacterota bacterium | reverse complement strand
CGCCAGATCGTCGCGAGGGATCCGGGGTCGACGTCCCAGCCGTACTCGTTTGAACCAGCGGCGATGTGCTCGAAACCCTGCGCGTAGGCGACGATCTTGGACGCGTAGAGTGCCTCCTCCACGTCGTCGATGAGGCTTCGCGGCGCCCTCGACGCTCTCGGCCCGCCCAGGATGCCGGCAGCCTTCACGCGCTGCGCCTTCTGGCTCGAGAGCATGCGAGCGAACACTGCCTCGGTGATGCCCGTCAGCGGAACGCCGAGCTCGAGCGCCGACTGGCTTGTCCAGCGGCCGGTTCCCTTCTGCTCCGCCTCGTCCTCGATCGAGTCCACCAGCGACGCGCCGGCGCCGTCGTCGCGCTTGGCCAGCACGTGCGACGTGATCTCGATCAGGTAGGACTGGAGGCGTCCGTTGTTCCACCCACGAAACACCGCGGAGAGCTCGTCGGGCGTCAACCCGAGCGCGTTGCGGAGGAGGTCGTACGACTCAGCGATCAGCTGGATGTCGGCGTACTCGATGCCGTTGTGGACCATCTTCACGAAGTGGCCGGCGCCGTCCGGTCCAATGTACGTGCAGCACGGCACCCCACCGACCTTCGCGGCGATGGCGTTGAACATGTCCTCGACGTGGGCGTACGACTCGCGCGTGCCACCCGGCATGAGGCTCGGGCCGTGGAGCGCACCCTCCTCCCCGCCCGAGACGCCGCTGCCGATGAAACCGAACCCGAGCTTCTCCACGGCGGCCGCGCGACGCATGGTGTCCTGGAAGAAGGAGTTGCCGCCGTCGATGATGGTGTCGCCCTTCTCGAGGACCGCAAGCAAACCGTCGATCACGTCGTCGACAGGCTTGCCGGCATTGACCAGCACCGAGACCGCGCGCGGAGGTTTCAGGAGGCGCGTGAAATCTTCGAGAGACGCGGCGACCGAGAAGTTGCCCTCCTTGCCGTGGTCCGCGATGAATTCTTCGGTGCGGTGGTAGGTGCGGTTGTAGACGGCGACGTGGACGCCGTGCGAGGCGAAGTTCCGAGCCAGGCCTCCGCCGATGGTGCCGAGGCCGACGACGCCCATCTCCTGCCCAGCCATCGGCCTACTCCGCGGTCACCTCGGCGGCGTTGTTCTCGGTCTCCACGACGCGGACCTTCAGGAGTCGCGCGGGCTTGAGATGCGGCTCCAGGCGATGAAAAGCCGCCAGCGCCACGTTCTCCGCGGTCGGGATCACGCCGCGCATGAAGTCGACGTCGCGGTTCAGGTGGTGATGGTCGACGACGTCGATGAACTCGCGGCGCAGCACCGCGTCGACGTGCTTCAGGTTGACGACCATGCCGCTCTCAGCATCGAGCGGTCCGCCCACCGTCACCTCGACGACGTAGTTGTGTCCGTGATCAGTGGTGCACGCGCCGAAGACCTCGCGGTTCTTCTCGTCGCTCCAGTCGTCGCGGCACAAGATGTGAGCAGCAGCGAAGGTGGCGCGGCGGGTGATACGCACCGTGGCGGTCATGGGTCCATGCGCAAGTTACCACCGCTCAGCGGCGCGGATTCTGACGAGGCGAGCCACACGATGAGGCGCGCGACGTCGGCAGGCCTGAGCGCGGGTCCTTCGACCCCCGCAATGCGGAGCATGGGTGTGTCGACCGCACCGGGGCTGATCGCGTTGACGCGGATCTGAAACGGTCGCCCCTCCACCGCGAGCGCTTCGGTGAGACCCGCGAGCCCCGACTTCGCCGCGACGTAGGCGGACATCCCGGGAAACTTCTCCGCGCCGGCCACGCCTGAGAGGCTGGAGACGAAGACGATCGAGCCGCCGCGCTCGCGCATCAGGCGAAACGCCTCGCGCGAGCACAGAAACGCGCCGCGGAGATTCGAGCCGATCTGCGCGTCCCAGTCGTCTGCGGTCACGTCGGTTAGGGGCTTCTTGATCAGCACCGCGGCGCAGTGGATCAATGCGTCGAGCGAGCGCAGATCGCGGAAGGCTCTCTTGACCTGCGCTTCGTCCGCGACGTCGCAGCCTTCCCGGCGGCTCAGCGAGACCACGTCCCAATCCGCGTCGCGCAGCTGCTTCACCACCTGCGAGCCGATTCCGCCCGAGCCGCCGGTGACTACGGCCCTCCGCGTCACCGGGCCGCGCGTTCCAGCGCTGACTCGTAGCGGTCCAGGGCCGCATCGAGACCGAGCCTGCGTCGCGCGCTGGCTCGAACCCCGTTCCGATCGAGCGCAAGGCAGTCGTCGATCGCGCGCGCGAGCGACACGGTGTCGTCGGGCTCAGCTA
>DASZJK010000016.1:0-1874 GCA_035948155.1 Candidatus Dormiibacterota bacterium | reverse complement strand
ACGGACACCGAAGCGGCGGCGTGGCTCTACTTCCTGCCCGTGCGCGACGACGACATCGACCGGACGGCGGAGCTGATCGCGGTCTTCGGCCGCGGCCTCGTGCGGATGATTCCGTGACGACCCGCCCAATGCCGGATGGTCCGGACTATCCGTGCTTTCCGCCGTGCAAAATGTTGGTTCGTCCGGACGATCCGGGATGAGCCCGGTCGCGACGGAGCAGGTCCTGGTCGTAAGGCGCGAGGACATGTTTCCCGACGGGGCCTGGCACGGGTTCGTCACCGACAACCTCGACCGCCACCAGCGGGTCATCCGCGAGAGCCATTTCTTCAAGCCGCGCTCCGAGGTGGAAAACGACGCCAGCTTTCAGCAGATCATCCCCTACGTCGTCTTCCGGCACGGCGACCGCTACCTCCTCACGCACCGATTGCGCGCGTCGTCGGAGAAAAGGCTCCGCAAGCAGTACTCCCTCGGCGTCGGCGGTCACATCAACCCAGGCGACCTCGAGGGCGGAGACCCGATCCTGGACGGCCTCAAGCGTGAGTGGTCCGAGGAAGTGGTCTACGACGGCCGCTTCGAGGCTCGCATGCTCGGGTTGCTGAACGAGGACTCGTCGCCGGTGTCGAAGGTGCATCTCGGGGTCGTCTTCCTCGTCGAAGGCGACACGCCGGACATCCGGATTCGCGAGACGGAAAAACTCGCGGGCGAGCTGCTGACTCTCGAAGAGATGCGCATGTACTACCTGGCGATGGAGTCCTGGTCGCAGATCGTTTACGACCGCCTCGCGGAATGAGGTACGTCGAGGCCGGCGGGACCCGCGTCTCGGTCATCGGCCTGGGCACGTGGCAGTTCGGATCGCGCGAGTGGGGCTACGGCCGCGACTACGCGAGCGGCGAGGCGGTGAGGATCGTCCACCGGGCGCTGGACCTCGGCATCAACCTGATCGACACCGCGGAGATCTACGGGCCGTGGCGCTCGGAGCGCATCGTCGGCCGGGCCCTGAAAGGCCGGCGCGACGAAGCGTTCGTCGCCACCAAGATCTTTCCCATCGGGCTTCCATTCACGACGGGATGGCGGGCCCGCGCCAGCGCGCGAAGACTCCAGACCGGCGTGATCGACCTGTATCAGCTTCACTGGCCGAGCATCTTCTTTCCGCCGAAGGCCACGATGCCGCGATTCCGCCGCTTGATGGACGACGGCCTTGTCCGGCATGCCGGCGTCAGCAATCACGACCTCCGGCAGTGGCAGGATTGCGACGACGCGCTCGGCGGGCACGTCCTGTCCAACCAGGTGCGATTCAGCCTCATCCATCGTGAGCCGGAGCGCGAGCTTGTGCCTTGGGCCCAGCGCAACGACCGCATCGTCATCGCCTACAGCCCGCTGGCCCAGGGAGGTCTGTCCGGTCGGTATCGCGACCGCGCGCCGAGCAACTTTCGAAGGTTCAGCAGCGACTTCAGCGCCACCGCGAGGAAGCAGCGCGAGCCTCTTATCGATGCCCTCGTGGACATCGGAACGCACCACGATGCGACTCCATCGCAGATCGCGCTGGCATGGCTGGTCAACAAGCCGAACGTCGTCGCGATCCCCGGCGCGTCGAGTGTGAAGCAGCTCGAGGACAACGCGAAGGCGGGGGACATGGTCCTGACCGGCGATGAGATCGCCGAACTCGATAGGCTCAGCGCATGAGGCTGCACGCGGTCGAGATGCGACGGATCCAGATGGCCCTCGTCGCGCCCTTCGAGACCTCGTTCGGCGTTCAGACCCAGCGTGACATCCTCCTACTGAAAGCCCTCACCGACGCCGGCGAGGGATGGGGGGAGTGCGTCGCGGGCGAGGACCCGCACTACTCAGCGGAGTACGTCGACGGCGCCCAGCAC
>DASZJK010000015.1:0-2217 GCA_035948155.1 Candidatus Dormiibacterota bacterium | reverse complement strand
CGTTTTCAAGTGGCCGGACGAGAACATCCGGCGGCGCAGCCAGGTCACGGTCGAGCAGGACGAGACGGCCGTGTTCTTCCGCGACGGCACCGTGCGCGGCATGCTCAAGCCCGGCGTCAGCACGCTCGAGTCGTCCGAGATCCCGTTCCTCGGCGACCTGGTCGACTCCGTCACCGGTGGCAACTTCTTCAAGACCGAGCTGTATTTCGTCTCCACGCGCGAGTTTCCGAACCTGCCTTTCGGCGGCATGGTCGACAACGTCGTCGACCCAGAGACGCAGCTCGGCGTAGGACTTCGTGTCTACGGCGACTACTCGCTCAAGGTGGCGGCCCCTGACAGGTTGATCGTCAACCTGGTAGGCACGCGCGAGCTGTTGAGCAACGACCAGATCACCGACTGGATGCGGGACCAGCTGCTGAAGGTGTTCCGGCAGGAGGTCGTCCAGCACATCAACGCGTCCGCATGGCCGATCCTCGGCATCGCGGGGCACAACGCGGAGATCGAAGACGAGGTCATAAGCGGATCGGGCGTCGTGCTGAGCGATTACGGCCTGCAGCTCGCGCGCATGGGCAACTTCGTGATCTCGATCAAGCCAGAGGACGAACAGGCGCTGAAGAAATACCGGCGTGACGTGCAGTACACGAAGCTCGCCGGGTCGTTCCAGGCGGCTGCGGCCGGTGAGGCGGTCGAAGGCATCGGCGAGGGCGCGGCGAAAGGTGGCGGCGCCGGAGGCGCGGCCGTTATCGGCGCGGGACTCGGCCTCGGTGCCGGCCTTGTAGCCCCGGCCGTAGCGCAGGTCGCGTGCCCGAGCTGCGGTGCGATGAACACTGCCGCATCGAAGTTCTGCTCCAGCTGCGGCCACTCGCTGAGTTGAGCGCTGACCCGGCCGTAGGGCTGGGGCAGATCGAGGCGGCTGACTCGGCGTTTGACCTCGAGCTCTTCAAGCGCCAGGCCGTGCAGACGTTCCTTGCGGTGAAGCAGGCGATCGAAGCACGGGACCTGGCCGATGTCGTCGACCAGCTGTCGGACCGCGTTTACGACGATCTGCGTCTCGACGTCGATGGATTGCTGGCGCGTGATGCGGTCCAGCATTTCGACGGACTCGCGCCGACGCAGGTCGTGGTGGCGGCGGCGGAGCGTGGCCCGCAGGGCGACGCGATCACGCTGCGCATCCAGGCTGTCGCGATGCAGTTCCTGGGGCCGGCGGGCTCAGGCGGGTTCGCTCCTGGCGCGCCCGGAGCTTTTACTGAGTTCTGGACTTTCAGCCGCCCTCTGGACGCAACCACCCCGATCTCCCGACCAAGTGAGTGTCCAAACTGCGGCGGGCCGATCGATGTCGACACCGGCCGCATCTGCCACTACTGCAAGACGCTGCTTCCGTCGCCGCACGCGCAGACAGGGTGGGTGGTGGCGGCGATCAGGCCGGCGCAAGAAAACCTGGGCTAGGAGTCAGCGCAGGATTTCGACGAGCATGATCCACGCGCCGATGATCGAGACGACGATCATCGCGAGCAGCGCAGGGACGATCCAGTAGAGGCCGCCGCCGCTCTGACCCAGCAGGCTGATGGCGCCGACGACCAGGAAGAGGGGGCCGGTATGAGCCCCCATGACCCGCATGGCAAACGCAAAACCTGAAATACCGAGGGCCCTGCGGTCGGTGAGTATCTGGATGCGACCGGTCACTGCGGAGACAGCGACCGCCGTGATGATGATTTCGGTGGCGGCAGCGGCGTTCGGCTGACCGGGCATGAGCAGCAGCGTCGAAAGAATGAGCGCGGCGCTGAGGACGATCAGCACTTCGATGGCCCGTGCGATAAGGCCGGGGTTGGCGATGATCTGCTTCAGGTTTATCGACAGGGCGACGAAGAGGAGTCCCGTGAGGGCAGCGGCTGCGCTCGCGGTCGCCGTGAAGGCCAGGCCCCAATCGCCGAGAGAGTATCCATTCAAGCCGGTCGATAATCTAGCTCGGTCGTCGGGGATGTATGGGAGCTGGTGCTCCCCGCGGTCTTCAAAACCGTCTGCGGGGCGCTGTTGAGGCGTCCTGGGTGGGTTCGATTCCCATCCATCCCCGCCATGTTTCGGCGGTTTTGGCTGCACTGAAAGCCAAGTTGACAGCCAAAACTACAGACGGTTTTCTAAACCGGCCGCAGCCCTCTAGGCTCCGCGGCGCGTCCTCTTAAGGTGAATGTTCGGCTGGGGCGAACGCTGCCCGTCCGA
>DASZJK010000014.1:0-3071 GCA_035948155.1 Candidatus Dormiibacterota bacterium | reverse complement strand
TCGCTGCTCGGCGAGTCAGAGTCGCCGGCCTGGTCGAGCCTGCGTCACTATGATTCGCACATGATCGACGCCCTACGCGGGCGTGGATTCAGTGTCTTGCTGACGCAATTGCTGTTGGTCAAAGAGCTGGCCTTGAGGGTGCCTAAGCCGGTCCGCGAAAAAGGACTGGTGCCGTCGTTCGGGTGAGTGCCCTCGAGCGACAGCAGTCGGCTCGTGCAGCCGATTGGGACAACGAGATCGAGCTGCTCGCCCGTGCGCTTCCACCCGACCTCGCTCGCGCCCTGCACGAGCGCATCGATCCGCGTGAGCTGCTGGAGATCGTCCTCGACCTCGGCCGTGAGCCCGACGCTCGGGTGCCCGGACGCGAGGTCTTGCTCGCGGACCATCCGGTCTCGGCGTCTGACCTGGAGCACGTGGCCAACAACGTGGGCCAGTTCGGCGACGACAACCGGGCCGGCATCGAGCGCACGCTCCATCGCGTCTCGGCGATTCGCAACCGCTCCGGCCGCATCGTCGGCCTGACGATGCGCGTCGGTCGCGCGGTCACTGGCACCGGCGAGATCATCCGCGACATCGTCGTGTCTGGCCAGAGCATTCTCTTGCTCGGACGCCCCGGCATCGGCAAGACCACGATGCTGCGAGAGTGCGCGCGATTGCTGGCGGATGAGCTGCGCAAACGCGTGGTCATCGTCGACACGTCGAACGAGATCGGTGGTGACGGAGACATCCCCCATCCCGGCATTGGTCGAGCGCGTCGGATGCAGGTGAAGACGCCCCTGCTCCAGCACGCGGTGATGATCGAGGCGGTCGAGAACCACATGCCCGAGGTCATCGTCATCGACGAGATCGGCACCGAGCTCGAGGCGGCCGCGGCGCGCACCATCGCCGAGCGCGGCGTGCAGCTCATCGCGACCGCGCACGGGCAGACGCTCGAGAACCTGCTCGTCAACCCCACGCTCAACGACCTGCTCGGCGGAATCCAGAGTGTGACGCTGTCGGACGAGGAGGCGCGGCGCCGCGGCACGCAGAAATCGGTCCTCGAGCGCAAGGCGCCGCCGACGTTCGACGTGCTGGTCGAGATCCAGGATCGCGACCGCGTCGCCATCCACGTGCCGCTGGCCGACATCGTCGACGGCGCATTGCGCGGGCCGCTGCCCACGCCCAGGATTCGCGTCCGCACACGCGAAGGGCGGGTCATCTCCAACGTCGAGACGCCGGTGGTCGTGCAGTCGGAGCCACCACCCCAAACGGGCCCGGTGCAGAAACCCCTCGGGATCTTCCCCTATGGCGTCAGCCGGCACCACGTCGAGCAGTCGATCCGCGAGCTGGACCTTCCGGTGCGCGTGCTCGGCAACCTGGACGGCGCGGGCGCCGTCCTCACCCTGAAAAACCACTACCGCCGGCGCCCGGACAGCCTTCGCCAGGCGGAAAGCCGGGGCCTGCCGATACACATCCTCAAAAGCAACACCGTCACGCAGGTACGCGATGCCCTGGCGCGGATCTACGGCGTGGACAAGCAGGACGACGCCACCACCCGCGCGCTGGCCGAGGCCGCGGCCGCGATCCGGCAGGTCAAGACGACGCTCCGCCCGGTCGAGATCTCGCCTCAGAACGCCTACCTGCGCCGGCTTCAGCACCAGCTGGTGGCCGAGAACGACCTTTCCGCACGAAGCACCGGCAAGGAGCCGCAGCGGCGCCTTCGGATAACCCCGGCGCCGGAACAGACCGTGTAGACGAGGCCTTACCCTTCGCCTGTGGCGAAGCGGGGTCTCTTCATCACGTTCGAGGGCACAGAGGGCTCGGGGAAGACGACCCAGGCCGAGCTCCTCAGCCAGTGGCTGGAGAAGCAAAGCCCGGTGCTCGTGCGCGAGCCGGGTGGGACGGAGCTGAGCGAGCAGATCCGTGACGTCCTCCTGTACGGGGGCCTCGAGATCGACGCGGAGGCGGAGATGTACCTGTTCATGGCGTCGCGGCGGCAGCTGATCGCCGAGGTCATCGCGCCGGCGCTCGCGGCCGGGCAGATCGTCATCGCCGACCGGTACCACGACTCGACGCTCGCCTACCAGGGCGGGGCGCGCGGAGTGCCGACGATGTGGCCGCCGACCTTCCCGCGACCGGACGTCACGTTTCTGCTCGAAGGCCCTGCCGAGGTTGGGTTGAACCGTCACGAGGTCGCCGGCAAGAGCAAGGACCGGATGGAGCAGGAGTCCATCGACTTCCACCGCAAGGTGGCCGAGGCTTACGAAAAACTCGCCGACGCGGAGCCCCAGCGATTCATTCGGCTCGACGCGACAGGATCGCGCGACAAGATCCATCTCGACGTGCGCGACCATCTGAAAACGCTTCTCGCCGAGGAGAGGTGAAGCTGATCATCGCCGCGATGCAGGCCTGCGGCGCGACCCCGCGTTAGTCGCGACTATCGCGGGTTTTGGGGAGAGCGGACGCATGTTAGTCGCGACTAACGCGGTTTTCGTCGTTCCCGTGGATTCGTTCGAGAAGATTTAGTCCAGAGTTCCTCGGGTGATCCGGGTCGAGGGCCTCCGCAAGAGCTTCGGCGACGTGCGCGCCGTTTCGGGCGTCGACCTCCACGTCGAGAGCGGCGAGACCCTCGTCCTGCTGGGCCAGAACGGTGCGGGCAAGTCGACGACTCTGCGCTGCCTTGGCGGAATTCTGCGGCCGGACGCCGGCCTCATCGAGCTCGACGGCCTTCGCCTTCCCGAAGACCTCGACGTCGTGCGGGCGCGGCTCGGAGTGGTGCCGGACCAGGCGCGACTGTACGGACGCAATACCGCGACCGAATACCTCGAGCGGTTCGCGTACCTGTATCGAGTACCCGAAAGAGTTCGCCGAGAGCGGATCCCCGCACTCCTCGAGCGATTCGAGCTGGCGGACCGCGGCGACACGATCCTCGCCGCGTACTCGCGGGGCATGGCGCAGAAGGTCGCGCTGATTCGCGCCACCCTGCACGATCCGGACTGGATCTTCTGCGACGAGCCGACTGCGGGCCTCGATCCGGTTGCCGCGGCGGACATGCGCCGGTACCTCGACGAGCAGAAGACGCGCGGAGCTGC
>DASZJK010000013.1:0-8165 GCA_035948155.1 Candidatus Dormiibacterota bacterium | reverse complement strand
GAGCTCAAGAACACCATCAACACGATGGTCGACCAGCTCAACGCTTTCTCCGGCGAGGTCACCCGCGTTGCCCGCGAGGTCGGCACCGAAGGGCGCCTGGGCGGTCAGGCGGAGGTGAGGGGCGTCGGCGGTGTCTGGAAGGAGCTGACCGACAACGTGAACTTCATGGCCGGCAACCTCACGAGCCAGGTCCGCAATATCGCCGAGGTCACGACGGCGGTCCAGCAGGGAGACCTGTCAAAGAAGATCACCGTCGACGTCCGCGGCGAGATCCTCGAGCTCAAGAACACCATCAACACGATGGTCGACCAGCTCAACGCTTTCGCGGCCGAGGTGACGCGCGTGGCCCGCGAGGTCGGCACGGAGGGACGCCTGGGCGGTCAAGCCGACGTCCGCGGGGTCGCCGGCATCTGGAAAGACCTCACCGACAACGTGAACTTCATGGCCGGCAACCTCACGAGCCAGGTCCGCAACATCGCCGAGGTCACGACCGCGGTGCAGCAGGGAGACCTGTCCAAGAAGATCACCGTCGACGTCCGTGGCGAGATCCTCGAGCTCAAGAACACCATCAACACGATGGTCGACCAGCTCAACGCTTTCGCGGCCGAGGTGACGCGCGTGGCCCGCGAGGTCGGCACCGACGGCAGGCTAGGCGGCCAGGCAAACGTTGAAGGCGTAGCCGGCATCTGGAAGGACCTGACCGACAACGTGAACACGATGGCCTCGAACCTCACCGACCAGGTGCGCGGCATCGCGCGCGTGGTCACGGCGGTCGCCAACGGAGACCTGAAGGGCAAGCTCACGCTGGAGGCGAAGGGTGAGATCGCCGAGCTCGCCGACACCATCAACGGCATGACCGCGACCCTGGCGGTGTTCGCCGAGCAGGTGACGACCGTCGCGCGAGAGGTGGGCGCAGAGGGACGGCTGGGAGGTCAGGCCAACGTGCCCGGCGCGGCCGGCACGTGGCGCGACCTGACCGACAACGTCAACCAGCTGTCGCAGACACTGACCACTCAGGTGCGCGCCATCGCCGAAGTGGCGACCGCCGTCACGACAGGCGACCTGACGCGCTCCATCAACGTCGATGCAAGGGGCGAGGTCGCCAACCTGAAGGACAACATCAACGAGATGATCGGCAACCTGCGGCAGACGACTGAGAAGAACCAGGAGCAGGACTGGCTCAAGACCAACCTGACGCGGTTCACGCGAATGCTGCAGGGCCAGCGCGACCCGATGACGGTCTCGAAGATGATCCTTTCCGAGCTCGCGCCGCTCGTCCAAGCCGAGCACGGGGTGTTCTACGGCGTCGTCGGCGCGGACGGACGCCCGGCCCACCTCGCGCTTCAAGCCGGATACGCCTACAAGCAGCGCCGCAACGTGCCGATGGAGTTTGCGATGGGCGAAGGCCTTGTCGGCCAGTGCGCGCTGGAGAAGAAGCGAATCGTCGTGACCAACGTCCCCAGGGACTACATCCGCATCACGTCTGCGCTCGGCGATGGTCCTCCTGCCAACCTCGTCGTGCTGCCGGTCCTTTTCGAAGGCGAGGTGAGGGCGGTGATTGAGCTGGCGTCGTTCCAGCCGTTCAGCCCGACCCACATGGACTTCCTCGACCAGCTCGCCGAAAGCATCGGCATCGTGCTCAACACGATCGAGGCCAACGGCCGCACCGAAGACCTCCTCAAGCAATCGCAATCGCTGGCCACCGAGCTCCAGAGCCAGCAGGACCAGCTGCAGCGCACGAACGAGGAGCTGGCCGGGAAGGCGCGCCAGCTGTCCGAGCAGAACGCCGAGGTCGAGCAGCGCCGGATCGAGGTCGAGACGGCGAAGGCGCTCGTCGAGGAAAAGGCCGAACAGCTCGAGATCACCTCCCGTTACAAGTCGGAGTTCCTGGCCAACATGTCGCACGAGCTGCGCACGCCGTTGAACAGCCTCCTCATCCTGGCCCAAGAGCTGGCGGCCAACCCCGACGGCAACCTGCTGCCCAAGCAGGTGGAGTACGCGACCATCATCCGGTCGTCCGGGACCGACCTTCTGAAGCTCATCAACGACATCCTCGACCTCTCCAAGATCGAGTCCGGCACCGTCGCGCTCAACATCAGCAACTGGCCTGTCGAAGAGCTGACACCGATGCTCGAGAGGACGTTCCGCCACGTCGCCGAGGCGACCAAGCTCGCGTTCCACATAGACATTCGGCCGGGGGTCCCGGAGACCATTCCAACCGACCCTCAGCGGCTGCAGCAGATCCTCAACAACCTGCTCAGCAACGCGTTCAAGTTCACCGAGAAGGGAAAGGTCGAGTTTGTCGCCGAGATGGCCACGACCGGCTGGAGCCCCTCCAACCAGTCGCTCAACCACGCCTCAGGGGTCATCGCCTTCCGCGTGATCGACACCGGTATCGGCATCGCCCTGCAGAAGCAGCAGTCGATCTTTGAGTCGTTTGCGCAGGCGGACGGCTCGACCAGCAGGAAGTACGGGGGCACCGGCCTCGGTCTGTCGATCTGCCGCTCGCTCACCCGGCTGCTCGGCGGCGAGATCCGGATCCAGAGCGAGCCAGGCGTGGGCAGCACCTTCACCATCTACTTGCCGCTGATTGCTCGGCCTTATCTGCGCCGCGGCGGCCCGACCGACGGCGCAGAGGTTGCGGCCGAGGCCTCGCACGAACCGGTCCGCGTCGGCGCTCGCGCCAACGGGCGCGAATCTTCGACCCAAAATCCGTGGGCGTCCACCAGTCGAGATGCCGGAGAGACTAGGAGGCTGCTGGTGGTGGAGGATGATCCGGTTCAGCGCCAGTACGTCACCGACCTTATGGCGCCGACCAACACCCAGACAGTGGCGGTGGCGTCCGGCGACGAGGCTCTTGCGTTACTTCAGAAGGAGAGCTTTGACTGCGTGGTGCTCGACCTCGGCCTGCCGGGAATGAGCGGCTGGAGGGTGATTGAAGAGCTGCAGTCGAGCCAGGCGCTTGGCTCGACGCCTCTGCTCGTCTACACCGCCAAGGACCTCACGAGAAAAGAGGAGATCAAGCTCGGCAAGGCGGCAAAGAGCGTCGTGATTAAGGACGCGAGGTCGCCCGAGCGCCTCAAGCAGGAAATTTCGACGATCCTGCGCGAGATTGGCGGCGCGGAGTCGGAGTCTGCAGCGGAACCGGGACCGAATGGTGCCGAGCCTGCGGGCAGCGCGCTGGCCGGCAAGAAAGTCCTGGTCGTCGACGACGACATCCGGAACATCTTCGCCCTGACCGCAATGTTGGAGAGACAGAAGATGTACGTGGTCTCAGTCGATTCGGGCCAGGAGGCACTTGACCTCTTGTGTGAAGAGGACGACATCGACATTGCTCTTGTCGACGTGATGATGCCGGAGATGGACGGCTTCGTGACGATGTCGAAGATGCGAGAGCTCGAGTCTTTTGGCGATCGGCCGATCATCGCTCTGACCGCAAAGGCTATGAAAGGAGACCGCGAGAAATGCATCGAGGCGGGAGCGTCCGACTACATCGCGAAGCCGGTAAACAACGCGCATCTACTTTCCATGCTCAAGTCATGGTTGGTGCAGTGAGCCGGCGGGGCGGGGTCAACCTGTTCCGCAAAATGCGATGGTGACCCGGCAGCGACGCGCGACGGCCGTGCAGGAAGCGTCCCCAGACGCGCCGTCCAACGCCAAGGTCAATATTCTCGTGGTCGACGACGACGCCACAAAGCGCTTCGCGCTGCGGACGGTCCTCTCGCCGCTCGACGAAAACGTCATCGAGGCGTCGTCCGGCGCCGACGCGCTGCGCCAGCTACTGCGCGACGAGTTTGCGGTCGTCCTGCTCGACGTGCGGATGCCGATCATGGACGGCTTCGAGACAGCGCAGCTGATCCGGCAGCGGCCGCGGTCAGAGCTGACACCGCTGATCTTCGTCACCGCTCTCGATCAGGCCGAGACCGACATGGGTCGCGGCTACAACCTCGGCGCGGTCGACTTCGTCTTCGCGCCCGTGGTGCCCGCGATCATGCGCGCCAAGGTCACGGTGTTCGTCGAGCTCTACCGCGCGCGGCAGGAGCTGCGCCGCTACCGCACTCAACTCGAGACTCTGGTCGAGGAACGCACCATCGCGCTGACCGCGATCAACCGCGAGCTAGAGGCCTTCAGCTACTCCGTATCGCATGACCTGCGCGGCCCTCTCTTGGCATTCAACGGCCTGAGCAAGGCGATGCTGGAGAGCTACGGAGGCGAGCTGGACGCCAAAGCGACCGCAAACCTCGAGAAGATGCGAGAGGCGAGCGCGCAGATGACGTCGGTCTTTGAAAGCCTGCAGATGCTGTTTCGTCTTACCAGTGGCGAGATCCGCCGCGAAGAGCTCGACATCAGCGCTATGGCCACAAAGATCTCTGAGGGGACGCGGGCCGCAGACCCCGAAAGCTCGACGCAGGTCGATGTCATGCCCGGAATCGTGGCCTCCGGCGACCGGCACCTCGTCCAGATCCTGCTCGCCAACCTCATCAACAACGCATGGAAGTTCAGCGGCACGAATCCCTCGCCGCGGATCACGGTCGGGCGCGAAGTCGTCGACGCCGAGCCACGCATCTTCGTCCGCGACAACGGGGTTGGCTTCGACATGATCGATTCGCATCGCCTTTTCGGCGCCTTCCAGCGCCTGCACAGCCACAGCGAGTTCCCGGGCGCCGGCATCGGGCTGGCCACGGCGCGGCGGATCGTCAATCGCCACGGCGGCCGGATCTGGGCTGAGGGCGCGGTGGGCGAGGGAGCGACCTTCTACTTCGTCCTCTAAGCCCGCCTACCGGGTAGGCCGTGCTATCCGGCGTTTGGACGCGGGGAAAGCCTGAATTTGCCGGACCTTCCGGTGATTAGGCGGCGACTGCGCGTTAACAGATTGAGATGCACGCCCGCCGGGCTCGGTTTCGTCGTGTCCGCGCCCGCCGTGCCCGGTTTCCTCGCGGCCGCGCTCTCGTTTCCGCGATCTGCCTGGTCGTGGGGCTTGTCCTGCTGATCCAGTTCGGCTACGGCATGGGGCAGGGTATCCGAGAGCAGCAGCACCTCAACCAGGTCTGGCAGTACGAGGTCGCCGCTCGGCAGCCGGCGGCTCACACGGTCGCCGCCAGCCTCAAGCGCCCGGTCGACGGTATCGACTTCGCGATCCGGATCCCGAAGCTCGGCTACTTCGCGGCGATCCGCGAAGGCATCGACCGCGGCGTCCTCTACTCGAGCCCGGGGCACTACCCCGGTACCCGCTGGCCCGGCGATCCGGGTACGGTCGGAGTGGCAGCCCACAACGTGTACTGGATCAACTTCCCTCAACTCGTGAGGGGGGACGAGATCGACCTCGAGACCCGGTACGGCGTCTACCGCTATCGCGTGGCCAGCACCGGGATCGTCAACCCGGATAACCGCACCGCGCTCGTCACCGATGCCAACGGCTACCACCTGACCCTGACCACCTGCTGGCCGCTGTGGGCCGGAGCGTTTGCGACGCAGCGCTTCATCATCCACACCGACCAGTTCTGGCCGGTGGCTCAGCGCCCGGCCTACACCTAGCCGGCGCCAGACGAAGGGAAGCTGCAGGCCGGATTTACTCCGGCCGTCACCAGACGTCGCCCACCAAACGCCGCCATACGTCCCGGTGGAAGGAGGGGGCACGTGGGGGAGGCCTGCCTCCCCCGCGAAATTTAGCGGGCCTCCAGGTGGAGGTCGATCAGCGGCGCGCCTTCCTGCTGGCCCACGACGAAGATCACGTCGCCCTCGGCGACCCAGATCGTCAGTGTCTGCGACCCGTTGACGAAGTTCTGGTTTCCTCCAAGCTTGCCGTGGACATACGAAGGGAGGGCGTCCGGAGCCTTGTCCTTCTTGCCGACCGACCCGGCGAGGGTGATGTTGATGTTCGAGGTGAACGGAACACGCACTGAGGCGCCGATGCCGATCGCGGTGCCGAAGATGCTGAGCACGAGACCAAGCGTGAGCACGACGATCACGCTGGCGCAGCCGCCGCTGCAGCCACCTCCTCGCCAACGCCGCTGGGAGCGGCGCCCCTGTTCGCTCAACCGCCCGCTATCGCGCCGATGATGAGCAGCGGCTCCTTGCCCGTCACTACCTCGTCCGGGAGAGGCGCGTCCAGCGACTCGTTGGAGAGGTCCTCCTCACACGCGAAGAAGCGGATCATCGGCCGCCGCCTCTTGGTTTGCGCGTCGCGCACGGTCCCGAGGAGCGCGGGGTGCGCAGCCTCGAGCGCATCGAGCACAGTCCGCTGAGTCGCCGTGCCCTCGACCCGCACCTCGACTACCCTGCCAACACCGGCAAGGATCTGCAGGTTCCGAGGCAGGACCACCTGGATCACTTCAGGGTCTGGACTTCGACCGACAGCACCGCGGGCAGGTCGTGCACGATCGCGTTCCAGCTGTCCCCGCCGTCAGGCGACACGTAGACCTGGCCGCCGCTCGTGCCGAAGTAGATGCCGGACGGGTCGAGCGTGTCGACGGCCATCGAATCGCGCAGCACGTTCACGTAACAGTTCTCCTGCGGCAGACCCTTGGTGAGCGCCTCCCAGTCGTCGCCGCCGGTCTTGGTGCGGTAGACACGCAGCTTTCCGTCCATGACGAAGTGGTGGGAGTCGCTGGTGATCGGGATCACGTAGACCGTGTCGGGCTCGTTGGCGTTGACGTCGACCACAAAGCCGAAGTCCGTCGGCAGGTTGCCGCTGATCTCGCGCCAGGAGCCGGCGCCGTCATCGGTCCGCATCACGTCCCAGTGCTTCTGCATGAACAGCGTTCCGGGCCGCGACGGATGCATCGCGATGCGGTGGACGCAGTGCCCCACCTCGCGGTCCTCGTCCGGCATCGTGTTCGAGCGCAAGCCCTTGTTGGCCGGCTTCCACGACTTGCCGGCGTCGTCGGAGCGAAACACGCCCGCCGCCGAGATGGCGATGTAGATGCGGTCCGTGTTCGTCGGGTCGATCAAGATCGTGTGCAGGCAGAGCCCGCCTGCACCCGGCGCCCACTCACCGGCCGACGGATGCGTGCGCAGCGCGGGCAGCTCACTCCAGGTCTTCGCGCCGTCGGTCGATTCGAACAGTGCGGCATCCTCGACTCCCGCGTAGACCTTGTCGGGGTCGTCGAGCGACGGCTCGAGATGCCAGACGCGCTTGAACTCCCAGGGGTGGTCCGAGTCGTCGTACCACTTGTGCGAGTGGGTCTCACCGTCGTAGAGGAACTGGTTTCCAGCCGCGTTCCAGGTCTTGCCCCCGTCGTCGGAGCGCTGGAGGACCTGGCCGAACCAGCCTGAGGTCTGCGATGCATAGAGTCGATCTGGATCGGCCGGCGACCCCTTCAGGTGGTAGATCTCCCAGCCCGCGAAGTTAGGGCCGTCGACCGTCCACTTCTTGCGGCTCGCGTCGGAGGTCAGGATGAACGCCCCTTTCCGAGTGCCGACCAGAACACGAACTTTGCTCATCTGTTTACCCCTGTTCAGGCTGCTGGAGGATTACGAACTCAGACTGTCGTGAACAGTAAAACTCATCGCGCCGGCTGGTGTTTTTCGGCCTCCGCCGGCCGAATCAGGGCGTGACGGGCGCCGGCTCGGCGGCCGCCGGTGCCACGTCGTCGCTGAATCGTTTAGCACGCGAAGGCACAGCCACCAGGGCGATGAGGCCCGCCGCTGCGACGACCGCCGTCGAGATCAGGAACATGGCGCGCGGGCCAAGGGTCCCGTAGATCAACCCACCCCCGAACGAACCCGCCACGGGCGCGAGCCCGAAAGTGATCGATTTGACGAGCGCCTGCCCGGTGGCGCGCAGACGCGCTGGCGAGAGCTCGTCCGCGAGCACGACCGACGCGACGTAGGTCAGTGCAAACGCCACACCGACCCCGAGCTTGAGCGCCGCCGCCGTGAACGCGTCGGAGATGAAGGCCCACGCGATGAAGAGCACCATGTAGATCCCGCAGCCCACCGCGAACAACGTGCGATGGCCGAGGTGTCGCGTCAGGACGTGCGTGTATCCCATCGTCGGAATCTCGGTCAGGGCCTGGAAGGCTGCAGCCGCGCCTATGAGAAAGGCACCACCGCCGAGAAACGAGATCCGAAGCGTGAGGAAGTTCTGCGTCGCGGCGAGCGATGTGCCGAGCAGGAATGAGCTGAAGAGGAGTCCGACCAGGGTGCGCGGAAGGCGGGTTGCA
>DASZJK010000012.1:0-3299 GCA_035948155.1 Candidatus Dormiibacterota bacterium | reverse complement strand
CTGGTCAGCCGCCTCGACGTCCCGCTGCTTTACGTCCCCGGCAACCACGACCCCAGCCTCAAGCCCCCGGACATGACCTGGGTGCCCCTGCGAACCGAGCTTCCGGTGCCAGGGCCGGAGGGGTGCATCAACATCGACGGGCGCTTGGTCGAGGTTCGCGGCTTTCGCATCGCCGGGCTTGGTGGAAGCCTGCGCTACAAGGAAGGGCCGAACCAGTACACCCAGGCCCAGATGGGACGCCGGGCGCTGCGATTGGAGCTCTTGCTGCGGCTCAAGCGCGCCCGTCACGGACGAAAGCTCGACATCCTGGTCACGCACGCGCCGCCGTTCGGGGCGGCCGAGGCGAAAGACGCCGCGCACGTGGGCTTCGTGGCTTTTCTTCGCCTGACCCGCAACTTCCGGCCAGTGCTCGCCGTGCACGGCCACATCCATCCCTATGGCCGCGCTATCCCGGAGCGGATGATCGGGCCGACGCGAATCGTCAACGTGGTCCCATGGAGACTGATCGAGATCTAGAGAGGCAGCCTCACGCCGACGCCCTGGGCGAGCGCGCGGTCGTACACGAGGCGTGCGGTGGCCGCGTCTTCGACGGCGTGGCCGGTCGACTTGTACAGCGTGAGCTCGTCGGGCGATTGGCGGCCGGGCCTCGTGCCGGCTATCACCTCGCCGATCTCGGTGATCGACTGCGGGTCAAAGCCCTGAAGCTCGTGGGCGCCGGCCGGTGGTGGGTTGGTCGCCGAGCCACGCCACTCGACGAACACGCGGCATGCTTTCACCGTCTCGACGTCGAGCTCTGGGCCGAAGGTCCCGCCAACGGCGCTCAAGTGCGTGCCCGGCGCGAGCCACCCGAGGCGGAGGATCGGCTCGCGCGCATCTGTGCAGCACGCGACGACGTCCGCCCCGCGAACAGCCTCTTCGAAGCTGGCGACGCCCAGCGCCTTGGGATGCTTGCCTGCAAGCTGCTTGGCGCGCTCCGCGTTGCGGGACGCGATGCGTATCTCTTTGAAGTCGCGCACCCGCGGAAACGTCTGGAGGTGTGACCAGCCCTGCGCACCCGCGCCGAGGATGGCCAGCACTCGCGCATCGCTGCGCGCCAAAAGGCGTGTGGCCACGGCGGCCGCGCCACCGGTGCGGATCGCCGTGATGTACGTCCCATCCATCACCGCGAGCGGCGTGCCGTCGGCTTCGTCGAAGAGCCCGATCAGCCCCTGGTGAGACGGGATCCCGTGAAGGTCGTTCTCGGGAAAGACTGAGACGACCTTGACCTCGAGCGCGACGCCGGGGACGTAGCCGGCCATCGCGCCGAGCAGGCTGTGGTCGCCGACGCGGGCTCCGATCCGAGGCGGCACCGATGTGACCCCGGACGAGTACAGGACGAAGGCGCGCGCGAGCGCGTCGAGCATTGCATCCACGTCGAGCAATTTCTCGACGTCGGCCCGACTGAGGTACAGGAGCTCGCCCACCGCCGCGATCATAGAGAGCCATGAGGGAGTACCTGCGCAACGGCAGGTTGCTGACGCTGATGCTCGGCCACTTCACGGTCGACAGCTACGTCGGCGTCCTGCCGGTCCTCTATCCACTTCTGATCGGCCGGTTTCACCTGAGCCTCGCCACCGTCGGGCTCGTGAGCCTTGCCTACAGCGGGATGGCGGCAATCTCGCAGCCGATCTTCGGCTTGCTGGTCGACCGTTACGGCACGCGCTTCACAGGGCTTGCCCTCGCGTGGACCGCGGTCGTGTTCTCGGTGATCGGATTCGTCGACAACTTCCAGGTGCTTCTCGCCCTGGCCCTGGCGTCGGGACTCGGCTCGGGTGCGTTCCATCCGTCGGGCGCTCTCGACGTCCGCGGCCTGCTGCCCACCTGGCGGCGCAGCTTCGGCATGTCGATCTACGTCACGGCCGGGACGGTCGGCGTGGCAGCCGGTCCGCTCATCGGGATCCTCGTCTTTGGCGCCTTCGGCGTCCACGGCACTGGCCTCCTGGTCATCCCCGGCCTGGTCACCGGCGGCTACCTGCTCTGGCGCATGCGCGACCGCGCGGCCACCGTCACTGCCGCGGTTCGCACGGCGGTCGCGACTCGGCAAGCCGTCCCGGTCTTCGCGCTCGCGGTGGTGATCGGGGTGATGATGTCGCGCAGCTGGACCGTCAACGTTTTCCAGGCCTTCACGCCAACGTGGTACCGCCAGCTCGGATATGGGCCGGAGTTCTACGGGCCGCTCGCGACCACCCTCGTGCTCGCCAGCGCGGTCGGCACGGTCGGCTGCGGTTCGCTTGCCGACCGGTATGGACGGCGCACGGTGATCCTCGGCACGCTGGTGCTCTCGATCCCGGCCATCCTGCTGTTCACGCTCTACCCGGGACCGTGGGCGTTCGGCAGCGCCATCCTCATCGGCTTCCTCGCCGCGTCCACCGCGCCGTTGATGCTGCTGATGGCCCAGCAGCTGATGGCCGCGCGCCCGGGCCTCGCCTCAGGCCTTGTGATGGGGCTCGGCTTTGTCACAGGCGCGATAGGCGTGCCGATCAATGGTGCGATCGCCGACGCCATCGGGCTGCAGAAATCGCTTATGTCGCACGTTATCCTCGTCATCGCCACCATCGGAATTGCATGGTTTTTGCCGCGCGAGGGCGAGATGGAGCGCTTCGCAGCGGCGCAGGAGCCGGTGCGCACCACGGCCGAGCAGGTCGTGCGCACGTGATCACGACCGACGACCAGATCGAGATCGACGTGCGCGACGACGCGGCGGCTCTCGCCCGCCTTTTCACCCTGCCGGTTTCCGCACGGCTCGAGGCCCTGGCGGAGATGCAGGGAATCTCGTCGTTCGACGAGACGGCGATGGCGCGCCTGCGCCATACCCACGAACAGGGCGATGGATTCCGTGTCAACGTCGACGACCCGCGCTACGGCCAGGCGCTCCAGCGATTGGTCGACGCCGATGCGTGGGGCCAGCTGCGGCGCCAGCTTGCGAGGGCCTGGGAGTACCAGCGCGCGGTGCTGCCAGGGATCCGCCACCCCGACCGCATCCGGGTGACCTTGACGCTCGGCAACCCTGACGACCCGGTATTCACCGAGCGGACGCTGGGGTATTACGGCATGGGCGCGGTGCCAGGAACGATCTGGCTCGTCGCGTGGCCGACCGACTACAACCTCACCCGCATCGGCGCTTGCGGCGTACATGAGCTGGCCCACAACCTGCGCACTCCGAACATCGAAACCGGCTTCAACCTGGCCGAGTGGGTCGTCCACGAGGGACTGGCCGAGGTCTTCACCATCGAGGTTTGCGGTCCAGACTCGACCGGCGC
>DASZJK010000011.1:0-11294 GCA_035948155.1 Candidatus Dormiibacterota bacterium | reverse complement strand
ACACCAGCGGCTCGCGCCCGCGGCCCACGTCGTACGAGTCCCGCCGTACCGCGCGGAGGTCGTCCTCCCACGCAGCCATGAGCGCGCCCCTGAGCCCGACAATGCCTGCCTGCATTTCCTTGTCCCGGACAGGTCCCCTTTAACGAGCCCCCGGAGGTCCCTGCCCGGCTGAAAGGGTACCGAGTGAGGGCTTGGGTTGAGCCGTCTTGCCGAATTGAAGGTCAAAGCTGAATCGGAATACGATGCCCGAATGGGCGTTGAGAGGTCCTCCGACCATGCCATCGAGACGCTCCAGATCGAGGAACGCCGCTACCCGCCGGATCCCGCCTTCGCCAGGCAAGCCAACGCGCAGCCGGACATCTACGGCATGGGCTTCGAAGAGTTCTGGACCGAAGAGTCGAAGCGCGTCACGTTCTTCGAGCCCTGGAAGCAGCTCTTTGAGTGGAAGCCGCCGTACGCGAAGTGGTATATCGGCGGCAAGCTCAACGTCTGCTTCAACTGCGTCGACCGCCACGTCGAGTCCGGAAAGAAGGACAAGGTTGCGATCTTCTGGGAAGGTGAGCCCCAGGACGACCGGCGCGAGATCACCTTCGGTCAGCTGCAGCGCGAGGTCGTGCGTTTCGCCAACGGCCTGAAAGCGCTCGGCGTCCGCAAGGGCACCCACGTCGGCATCTACATGGGCATGATTCCCGACCTCCCTGTCGCGATGCTCGCGTGCACGCGGCTGGGAGCGCCGTTCACGGTTGTCTTCGGCGGGTTCAGCGGCGAAGCGCTGTCCGACCGGATGAACGACATGAGGTGCGAGCTCCTGATCACGCAGGACGAGGGCTGGCGCCGCGGCAACCGCGTGCCGCTCAAAGCCAACGCCGACGCTGCCCTCGCGGAGTCGCCCACCGTGAAACGGTGCCTGGTCGTAAGGCGCACAGGCGGCGACGTGAACTTTCAGCAGGGCCGCGACATCTGGGCCCACGACCTCGTGAAAGACGTCAGCGATGACCCGAAGACGTGCGCCTGCGAACCGATGGACTCAGAGGACCTGCTCTACCTGCTCTACACGAGCGGGACGACTGCCAAGCCGAAAGGCATCATCCACACGACGGCCGGCTACCTGGTCGGCGTGTCGACGACGCACCACTACATCTTTGACGTCAAGCCCGACTCGGTGTACTGGTGCGCCGCCGACATCGGATGGGTGACCGGCCACAGCTACATCGTCTTTGGCCCGCTGGCCAACGCGACCACCGGGATCATCTACGAAGGCACTCCAGACTTTCCGGACAAGGACCGCTGGTGGCAGATCGTCGAGCGCTACAGGCCCGACATCCTGTACACAGCTCCAACCACCATCCGCACGCACATGAAGTGGGGCCCGGAGTACGCGCAGAAGCACGACCTGAGCTCGCTCCGGGTGCTCGGCTCGGTCGGTGAGCCGATCAACCCCGAAGCGTGGGTCTGGTACCGGGAGCACATCGGCGGCAACCGCACGCCGGTCGTCGACACGTGGTGGCAGACCGAGACGGGAATGATCCTGATCACCCCGCTGCCCGGCATCACGACGCTCAAGCCGGGCTCGGCCACGCAGCCGTTCCCGACCATCGACGCCGCGGTCTACAACGAGCGGGGCGAATCGGTCCCCCCCGGAGGCGGCGGCTACCTGGTGATCCGCAGGCCGTGGCCGTCGATGCTTCGTGGCATCTTCGGCGACCCCGACCGCTACCAGCAGACCTACTGGAGCCGCTGGAAGGACACCTATTTCGTGGGCGATGGGGCCAGGGTCGACGAGGACGGTGACTTCTGGCTGCTGGGACGCGTGGACGACGTGATGAACGTCTCCGGCCACCGCATCTCGACGATCGAGGTGGAGAGCGCTCTTGTCAGCCACCCTGCGGTGGCGGAGGCCGCGGTGGCGGGGCGCAACGACCCGCAGACCGGCCAGGCCATCGTCGCCTTCGTCACCCTGAAGGGCGGGCGGGAAGGCTCGCCCCAGATGCTCAAGGAGCTGCGCGAGCACGTCGGCCACGTGATCGGCAAGTTCGCGGCGCCGGCCAACATTGTGTTCACGCCGGAGCTGCCCAAGACCCGGTCGGGCAAGATCATGCGCCGGCTGCTCCGCGACGTCTCCGAAAACCGCCCCCTCGGTGATACGACGACGCTCGCCGACCCCGCCGTGGTGGCCGAGCTCGCGCGTCGCGGCCACGAAGAAGCATCTAAAGAAGAGTCGTAACGCGACAATTGCGGGCGTGACGACCGCGCCGGTCCTCGAAGATCGACCGGCCGTAGCCACGCCCATCGTGGCGCCGCGCGTCCGGCCTCCGGTGCGCTCCGTCATCAACGTCGCCGCGGCCCTGGTCGTCTCGGTCGCGGTTCTCTACGTTGCATTCTTCCCGACCGGCCCGCTGCCGGCGCTCGGCCCTGCGTTCAACCCGACGACCGGCGCATGGACGATGGCCGCGGACGCCCAGGTGACCGACCGCACGCTGTCTCTGGCCGGGCTCGAGCAGCCTGTACGCGTGCAGTTCGAGTCGAACGGGACCGCGCACATCACCGCCCAGACGGACCACGACCTGTTCCTCGCCACCGGCTACGTGGAGGCACGGTTCCGTCTGTTCCAGATGGACCTGATGCGACGTCAGGGCGCGGGCCGTCTGTCCGAGATCGTCGGGAAGGCAGCGGTCGCCACAGACACATTCGAGCTGCAGCTCGGCCTTATTCGCACCGCGCAGGCGGAGTGGAACGCGCTGGGGGCCGGCGACCCGTTGCGTCAGGCGCTGGTCGCCTACGCGCAGGGTGTCAACGACCGCATCCACGAAGCCGAGGCGATGAACCAGCTGGACGCGATGTTCACGCTCCTGGGTTACCAGCCTAAGCCCTGGACGCCGCTCGATTCGCTCCTGATCAAGGGCGACCTGACGCAGACGCTCAACTTCACCGACACGCCGCTGGTGATGGCGCTGCTCAACAAATCCCTCGGGGCTGACCTGAGCTCGGAGTGGTTCCCCATCCTTCCGCCGAACGCGCAATCGCCGTACGACCCGGGCCCGTACTACAAGGCTGCGCCTTCGCCGATCCAGACCGCGAGCGACGTCAGCGCCACGGACGCGGAGTCCGCGGCCGCGCTGTACCAGCGCCTCGCCGCGCTGCCTGAGGGATTGATCGCGCACGGCGGCGAGAGCAACAACTGGGCGGTCGCCGGGGCGAAGAGCGTGAGCGGCGGCGCGCTGCTCGCCGGCGACCCCCACCTCCACCTCACGCTGCCGGCGATCTGGTTCCAGATGACCCAGGACTCGCCGTCCTACCACACAAGCGGCGTTGCGCTACCTGGAACGACGGGCGTGCTCCTCGGCCACAACCAGCACATCGCGTGGAGCCTCACCGACGCGCAGAACCAGCAGACGTTCTTCTACGTCGAGAAGGAGGACGCGTCCCACCCCGGCATGTATCTCTGGAACGGGACGTGGACGCCCTACAAGACCGTCTCGTACGACATCCCCGTCCTTGGAGGGGCGACGCGCCACCTGACGGTCAAGATCAGCGTCCACGGTCCGGTGATCTCGGAGCGCGGCCAGACGACCTCGGTGTGGTGGGCCGGCAACATCCCGTCGCAGGACTTCAGCGTCCTTATGGGGATCAACCGCGCGAGCAACTGGACCGAGTTCCGCGACGCGCTGCGAGGCTGGTACTCGCCCACCCATAACTTCGTCTACGCCGACGACAAGGGCAACATCGGCCTCATCTCCGCGGGCTACTACCCCCAGGTGCCGGCCAAGGCGCAGCCGTGGCTGCCGATGCCGGGCACCGGCGAGTACGACGTCACGGGCACGATCCCCTACGACGACATCCCGCAGGTTTATGACCCACCCGACAACATCATCTGGTCGGCCAACCAGCGCCAGGTGACCGCGAGCTACCCCTACTACATCGGCACCGCCTCGAACTTCTTCGACCCTGGCTATCGCGCCAACGAGATTCACCGCGTGCTCAGCCAGCCGGGGAAGCTGAGCGCCGCCGACCTGCAGGCGCTCCAGACCGACACCCGCGACTTTCTCGCCTCCGAGATCGTTCCCGTGCTGTTGCAGTCGCTGGCGGGCGTCAAGCTCGACGCTCGCGAGACGGCGGCCGTCGACCTGCTGAAGAGCTGGGACTACAGGATGGACGCCGATTCGAAGGCCGCCACCGTCTGGTGGTTCGTGTGGCAGAGCTACGTGGCCAACACGTTCTCACCGTGGTGGACCTCCCGGAACGTTCACGTCGACATGTCCGAGGTGTCCGACATGCTCGGTCAGGACCTCGAGGCATGGACGCTGCACGACCCGACCAACCGCGCGTTCAGCGCGCCGGGCGTCGGCTCGCGCACTGCATCCGACGCCATGCGCAAGGCATTCCACGACTCGGTCGCCATGATGGCCGCGAAACACTACGACGTGGCGTGGGGTCGCGTGCACACGCGCGTCCTCGATAACCTCGCCCAGATCAGCGGGCTCAGCTACGGCCCGCGCGCCGACCGGGGCGACGGGAACACCCCGCTTGCGGCGCCTGACTTTCCGTCGGCCCACGGGCCGAGCTGGCGGATGGTCGTCGACTGGGGGACCCGCACCTTCCAGGGCGTCTACCCCGGCGGCCAGAGCGAGAACCCGGCGGCTAGCTGGTACACGAACCGGGTTGACACGTGGTGGAACGGACAGCTCGATCCGATGCTGAGCGCGGACGAGGCGGCGGCCGCCCCAGGTGTCACGACGTGGAGCCTGCACCCATGAGGACGGCGATGCTCGTCCTGACCGCGTTCCTGGTCGGGCTGGCGGGCGTGCTGCTCGGGTACTGGTGGGCGCCGTTCGTCGCCGGCGGGTTCGTCGGACTCGTTGCAAACCGCGGTCGTGTTGCGATCCCGGCCGGCGGCCTCATGGGGGCCGTCGCCTGGCTGCTGCCCCTGGCGGCGATCCAGGCGCAGTACGGCATCGGACCCACCGCCGGGAGCCTCGCCGCGATCATGGGATTCGGACGGCAGGGGATCCTGGCCATCGTGCTGACGGTTGTGGTCGGCGCCCTGCTCGGCCTGACCGGCGCCTGGCTCGCCTCTGCAGCGCGACACCTTCTGCGCCCAGCCCCTCGTTGACGGTTTAGCTGCCGAGTGGTAGCTTCCTGCCCACCTGAACAGCCCGTTACAGACTAGGGGAGGGGAAGCTTTGGAGGAACAAACACACCAGGCTGACGAGGCGGACCTGGCGAGGTTCGGGTACAAGCAGGAGCTCCGCCGGGCCCTGGGCGTCTACTCGAACTTTGCCGTCGCGTTTTCCTACATCTCTCCGTCGACTGGCATCTTCACTCTGTTCCTGGTCGGCATCTCGTTGGCCGGCCCATTCTTCTACTGGAGCTGGCCCATCGTCGTCGTCGGCCAGCTGATCATCGGGCTGAACTTCGCCGAGGTTAGCTCGCACTTCCCGGTCGCCGGCTCGGTGTACCAGTGGACCAAGTACCTCTCGAACCGGACGTACTCGTGGTTCACCGGCTGGATCTATCTGTTCGCCGGGGTGCTGACGGTCGGAGCCGTGGTGGCCACGGTGCCGCTCGTTCTGATCCCCCTGGTCAACAGCGTGTTCAACACGCAGATCGGTACGGACTCGAATACTGAGAGGAACGTCGCCGTCCTCGTCCTGTTGAGCACGACGCTGCTGAGCATCTTCGGCGTGCGGCTCGTCGCGATCGTCAACAACACTGGCGTCGTGTTCGAGATCCTCGGCATGGTCGTGTTCGCATTGATCCTCGTCATCGTCTATCACCACCAGTCGGTTTCCGTGTTCACCGACACCAGCTTTCTGGGCTCGGGCTTCAGCATGCAGGCCGGCACCTTCCTGGCCGCGATGTTCATGTCGCTGTTTGTGATCTATGGATTCGACACGGCCAGCACCCTCGCCGAGGAGACCAAGAACCCAAGGCGAGAAGCGCCGCGCGCTGTGATCGCTTCCATCGTGGGAGCAGCGATCATCGGCGCGATCTTCCTCTTCGCCGTGAACATCGCCATCCCGGGCGACGTCCACAAGTTCGTCGCTGACACCAACGCCGGCAAGTTTGCCAACGGCCCGCTCGTTCAGATCATCACGTCGAACTTCCCGGGCTGGGGCGCCAACCTCTACCTGTTGGTCGTGTTGGCTGCGATCTATGTCTGCTGCCTCGCCATCCAGACGTCGACGATCCGTCTTGCATTCGGCATGGCGCGAGATGGCAGGCTTCCGTTTGCCGGCTACATCAGCAGGGTTCACCCGACGCTGCACACGCCGATCGGAACGTGCATCGCGATCGGCGTCCTGGCCGGCCTTCCGCTGATCTACTACGCGGGCGCGGGCGCGATCGCGGTCGGCGCGACCGGCATGATCTACCTCTCCTACATCCTGGGCAACATCGCCATCCTCCTCGCCCGGCTCAGGGGATGGCCGAAGGAGAAGACCCCGTTCAGCCTCGGCAGCTGGGGAGTGATCGTCAACATCCTGGGCCTGGTCTGGGGAATCTCGATGGAGATCAACTTCCTTTGGCCGCGCGATGCCGCCGCCGGGTCCTCGAACCCTCCGCTGAGCACCCTGCCCAACACCACGATCACCGGATTCGTCGGCCACATCCCGCTGTTCGAGTTCACGCTCGGTCTCATCCTGATCGTAGGTCTCGTCTACTGGGCCATCGCCCAGCGCAACGCACCGAGCAAGTCGACCATCGCGCCGGCAGAAGCAACCGCGTAAGGAGTCTTTGAGGAACCACGCGCGCGCCGTCGTCATCGGCGGCGGTGTCGGCGGCGCGTCGATCCTCTACTGGCTCGCGCGACTCGGCTGGAAGGACGTGGTTCTGGTCGAACGCGCACGCGTGACGAGCGGTTCGACCTTTCATTCCGCCGGGCTGGTTGGGCAGCTGCGGGGGTCGCTGAGCCTGACCCGGATGATGATGAACTCGGTCGACCTGTACAGGGCGCTGAAGGACGAGGTGGGGCTGGAGACAGGCTGGCACGAGGTCGGTTCGCTTCGCCTCGCCTCGAGCCAGGAACGAATGGAGGAGCTAACGCGCCAGGCTGCATGGGCAAAGACGTTCGGACTGCCCCTGGAGCTGATCTCGGCGCAGGAGGCGCAGCGTATGTTCCCGCCGATGACCGCGGACGGCGTGCTCGGCGCGGCCTATCTGCCGACCGACGGATACATCGACCCAAGCCAGCTCACATTCGCGCTGGTCGAAGGCGCGCGACGGCATGGTGCGGACGTGCGCGAGGACACGCGCGTCACCGCGATCGAGCTCGAGGACGGCGGCGTGCGTCGAGTCATCACGGACAAGGGCGAGGTCGCCACCGAGCTTGTCGTCAACGCCGGCGGCATGTTCGCGCCGGAGATCGGCCGCATGGCCGGCGTCAACGTCCCCCTGATCCCGTTCGCACACGAGTACCTGATCACGCGCCCATCCGGACTGCCGCGGGACATGCCGACGATGCGCGACCCATCGCTTCTCGTGTACTACCGGCCAGAGTCGGGCGGGTTGATCATGGGCGGCTACGAGCGCGAGCCGGCGCCGTGGGGCCTGGACGGAATCCCCTCCGACTTCAACGGCCGGTTGCTCGAGCCCGACTGGGACCGGTTCGAGCCTCTGATGACCAACGCCATCGCCCGTACCCCCTCATTGAAGGACGCGGAGGTCGTCCGGCTCGTCAACGGCCCCGAGGCGTTCACACCAGACGGCGAGTTCATCCTCGGGCCGAGCGATGTGCGCGGGTTCTGGGTCGCCGCGGGATTCTGCGCGCACGGCCTGGCGGGCGCCGGAGGGATGGGCCGGCTCGTCGCCGAATGGATCGTCAACGGCCGGCCCGAGCTCGACACGTGGGAGATGGACTCCCGCCGGTTCGGCCGCCACTACACGAGCCTCGAGTACACGCTCGTCCGCACCCGCGAGGTCTACTCGACCTACTACGACGTCAAGTACCCCGGTCACGAACGCAGCGCCGGCCGGCCGCTGCGCCTGTCGCCCGTCTACGCCCGGCTGACCGAGCTGGGCGCTGCGTTCGGCGAGAAATCGGGGTGGGAGCGCGTCAACTGGTTCGAGCCGAACGGCACGCGCGGCGACGAGTCGCTGCGCCCGCATGGTTGGGCCGGGCGGTTGTGGTCGCCGGCGATCGGAGCCGAGCACGTCGCGTGCCGCGAGTCGGCGGCGATCTTCGACTTCACGTCGTTCGCCAAGATCGAGGTCCGCGGCCGCGGCGCGGCCGAGTTTCTCGAACGCCTTTGCGACAACCGCGTGGCGCGATCTGCCGGCGCCCTCACCTACACACAGATGCTCAACGAGGGCGGCGGCATCGAATGTGACTTCACGGTGACCCGTCTCGGCGAGCGGCGCTTCCGGATCATCACCGGCACGGCGTTCGGCATGCACGACCTGTCATGGATCCGCTCGCACGCGCCGGCCGACGGGTCGGTCGAGGTCGAAGACGTGACCTCCGCGTACGCGTGCGTGGGCCTGTGGGGACCTCGCGCGCGGTCGATCCTCCGGGCCCTCACGCCCACCGACATCGGCAACGAAGCATTCCCGTTCATGACCGCACGAGAGCTTGCGATCGGCCCGGTGCCGTGCCTCGCGCTTCGGGTCACGTACGTCGGCGAGCTCGGCTGGGAGCTCTACTGCCCATCGGAGTTCGGCCTTCGCCTGTGGGACGTGATCTGGGAGGCGGGCCGCTCATCCGGATTGGTGGCGGGCGGGTACAAGGCGGTCGACTCGCTGCGCCTGGAGAAGGGCTACCGCGTGTGGGGAGCCGACATCACCTCGGACACCGACCCGTACCAGGCGGGTCTTGGTTTCGCGGTGAAGCTGGACAAGGGCGAGTTCATCGGGCGCGAGGCGCTGGTGGCCAGGCGCGAATCGCCCGCGGCGGCCAGGCTCGCATGCCTGGTCCTCGAAGATCCGCGCGCTGTCGCGTTGGGCTCGGAGCCGGTGCGGATCGACGGCGAGGTGGCCGGTCGGGTGACGAGCGGCGGCTACGGCTACACGGTCGGCAAGTCGATCGCCTACGGCTACATCCCTTCCTCGTGCCCGGTCGACACCCCGGTGGAGGTCGACATCTTCGGCACCTGGGTCGGCGGCCGGGTGGTCAAGGAGCCGTTGTACGACCCGACGGGCTCCCGTGTCCGGGTCTAGCCCGAACCCGCGAGTGCCAGCGCTCGCGGCATTCCGGATACTTCTTTTCGCGCGAGTGCCGGCGCTCGCGGCAAATCCGATGAGTTCTGGAGGGACGGCTCGTCATAAGGGGCAATGAGCAAAGTCATCTGTCATCAATCGATCTCGCTCGACGGCTTAAGCGCGGGGCCGAGCCAGAGCCTGGACAACCCGCTCGGCGAGGGCGGCATGGGGCTGCACGAGTGGATGTTCGCGACCGCTGCGTTTCGCCGGATGCAGGGCATGTCGGGCGGCACCGAGGGCCCTGACTCCGCGGTCGTCGAGGAGATCGCGTCGAACGAGAAAGTCGGTGCGCACATCCTGGGCCGAAACATGTTCGACGCCGGTCGCGGTGACTGGGATCCGGCCTGGAAAGGATGGTGGGGAGACAACCCGCCCTACCACCACGCCACCTTCGTGCTCACGCATCACCCACGCCAGCCCATCCCCATGCAGGGCGGCACGACCTTCTACTTCGTCACCGATGGAATCGAGTCAGCGCTTCGACAGGCGCGCGAGGCTGCCGGCGGCAAGGACGTGCAGATCGGCGGCGGCGCCGCCACGGTGCAGCAGTTCCTGCGTGCCGGGCAGCTCGACGAGCTCTACCTGGACATCGTCCCGATCATCCTCGGGAAGGGCGAACGGCTCCTGGAGAATGTCGGCGAGCCACGCACGACACCGGTCGAGGTGGTCGCGTCACCCACGGTGACCCACATCAGGTATCGGATCGAGCGCTGACCGCGCCGAAATAGTTCGCAAACTCGGGCTCCGACCCGGTCGCGGCGAGCCGCGTGAAGTGCTTGGCCGCGTACTCGCTGAACGCGAAGTCGAGCTCGGAGATCCCGCTCTGCAGCACGCCCCACATCGCCTCGCGGAAGTCGGACATGAAGCGCATCAGGCGCAACGAGGCGACGTCTGCCTCCCGCAGCTCACCGAAGTAGGCCGCGAGCAACCGCCGGTCGTCGTCGATCGAAAACTCGTGGTTGATGGAGAAGTTCGCCAGGTCGAAGAATCGGTCGCCCATCCCGGCGTACTCCCAGTCGACGATGCGGATGTCGCCGTCGTCGAGGAAGTTGGCGTTGAGCAGGTCGTTGTGGCAGGGCACGACCGGCTGCTCGCCGCGCGTCGAGCGGATGCGTCGCGACACGGCCAGCGCATCGTCATACGCCGGCGGGATCTCCACCCCATGCTCGACCGCCTTCGCGTGGTAGTCCTCGACGACCGCGTGGGAATCGAACCGGCCCGGGATCGCCGCGGCATCGTGGAACCTCCGAAGGGCGCCCATTACGCGCAGCAGCGTCTCGGGCTCGCGCATCTCTTCCGGCGAGATCGTCTTCCCGTCGACGAACCGCGCCACCAGCCAGCCCTGCGACGGCACGAACGCCACGACCTCGGGCCCGACGCCGACCTCGAATGCCCGAACTCCCGCAGCGTGCTCGGCCGCCCGGTCGATGCCGAGCAGCTCTGTCCTGGCGCCGCCCATGCGCAGCACGAACTCACCGCCCTCGACCTCGACCTTGAAGTTGTGGTTGGTGATGCCGCCGCCAAGCTCGCTGACCCGCGCGGCCCGATCGGGCCAGAGGCGGTCGACCGCAGCGCGTGCGGCGTGCGTGCTCAACAGTGGCCGATGCTATCTGCTTCAATGGCCGCGTGACCGTCCGCCAGGGCATCACGGAGACCGAGTTCGCCGACCTTCGCAGCAAGTACGTCCCGCGCGGCATCACCAGCTCCCACCCGATCACCGCCGACCGCGCCCGGGGTTCCGAGCTCTGGGACGTCAGCGGCAAGCGCTACGTCGACTTCGCGGGCGGGATCGGCGTGATGAACGTCGGCCATGCCCACCCGCGCGTGATGCAGGCCGTCGAGGAGCAGCTTCGCAAGGCAACACACACGTCGTTCCAGGTGGTCCAGTACGAGTCCTACCTCCGGCTGGCCGAGAGACTTTGCGAGGTCACACCGATCGACGGCCCCAAGAAGGCGATCTTTTTCTCCACGGGCGCCGAGGCCATCGAGAACGCGGTCAAGATCGCGCGGGCCGCAACGGGACGTCCGGCTGTGATCAGCTTCCGCGGCGGTTTTCATGGCCGCACGCTTCTCGCCCTCAGCCTGACCGGGAGCGTCCAGCC
>DASZJK010000010.1:0-4669 GCA_035948155.1 Candidatus Dormiibacterota bacterium | reverse complement strand
GAGGACCGGACTAAACGTCAGGCCAGGCGGTCGGTCTTAGCGTCCCTGTCGAGCTGTGCGCGCCGCGCGTACTCGGCCCGAGCACACTCGTGCGCCTCTTCCTGCTCGGTGTGAGGGTGCTCGCACTCCCAGACATTCCCCGCGAAGTCGCGAAGGACGCCGGTGTAGTGATGGTGGCGGCGGCCGCCGGCCGCGGGGACCTCCCGAAGCTCGCAGCCGCAGACGACGCGACCGAGTCGCTCACGCACCGCGTGCCGTCGGAAGGGAGCGCCGCGCCGAAGCGCGACGACATCATCTTCGATCAGACGACCTGGACCCGCGCTGCGCGGGGACCCTTCGGGCTTGCCTCGACCTCGAAGGTGACCCGCTCACCGCCCTGCAGCCGGTCGAAGTCGAAGTCAGTGCCGCTCCGGTGGAAGAAGTACTCCTTGCCGTCCTCGGCGGCGATGAAGCCAAAGCCGCGGTCGATCACCAGCTTCTTGATGGTGCCACTCTGCATGGCGATCTCCTTATCTCTCGAACCAGCTGACGCTTGAAGGAAGCCGTTCGAGAAGTAAGGAGCGACCCCAGGCGAGCACGAAATGAAGGTCAGGTGCTGCAGGCACTATACGCGTGCCACGCGGTGAACCGGCCGGCGACGGCGTGCGTTCGAGCTGCGCCCGTTGCGGCCGCTCGAGCGCGGCTGCGAGGACAAGCGTGACGCGTCCGGAGCCGGATCCTCGACGTAACGCCACCCGCCCCGGCTCGAGAGCTCGGTCGCGTCGAGCGTGCGAAGGGCAGGCGCTCCCTGGCGGCGCAGCTTGGTCCACTTCTCGTGGTCCTCGTGGGTGATGAACGTGACAGCGCGGCCGGCGGTGCCGTTGCGTGCAGTGCGGCCGACACGATGGAGCATCGCTTCGGCCGAATCGGGCAGGTCGTAGTTCACGACCAGGCCAACGTGGCTCAAGTCGAGGCCGCGCGACGCGACGTTCGTCGCGACGAGCACGTCGGCGCGTTCGCTGCGGAAGGACTCCATGACGTGCTCGCGGGCGCTCTGCGCCATGTTGCCCTGCAGCTCGACCGAGCGGTGGCCCAGACGCTGGAGGTCGCGGTTCAACTTCCGCACACCGTGCTTGGTGCGGCCGAAAACGATGGTGCCGCGGTGCTGTCGGAGCACGTCGCTGAGGAGTCGCAGCTTCAGGCCGGAATCCGTGCGCACGAGGCCGTGCTCGAGCAGCGACGGCCCTTCGGCGACGACCCTGATCATCGCGGGATCGTTCAGGTGCTTGGTGATCATCGTCGACACCCACTGGGGCATCGTCGCCGACGCGAGCACCACCTGCGGCGAGTAGGTGAGCCCGAGGATCCGCTCGACGTCAGGCGCAAAGCCGGCATCGAGCATCTGGTCGGCCTCGTCGAGCACCAGGTACTCGATCCTGGTAAGCGGAAGCAGCTTCCGATTGACCATGTCAAGGATGCGTCCCGGCGTGCCGATCACGAGGTCCGGGTGGCCCTTCAACGCACGCGTCTGGGTGTGGTAGCCGACCCCGCCGTAGAGCAGCGCGACGCGAAGCTCTGAATCGAGCGACGTGAATACGCCATCGATCTGGATGGCAAGCTCGCGCGTCGGCGTCACGATCAGCGCTCGGGGGCCTGGGCTGCCCGGCTGGATGCGCTCCAGGAGTGGGACGAGAAAGGCAAGCGTCTTCCCGCTCCCGGTGGGTGCCTGGACGACCACGTCCCTGCCGCGGACGAGGGCTGGTATCGATTCGGACTGAACGCGGTTTGGACTTGTGATGTTCTGCCGGGCCAGCGCCGCCAAGGTGCGCGAGCCTATACCGGCTTCGACGAATGTTTCCAAAAGAACTCCAGGGTGCCTCTTTTTTCTTTGTATTTGCCGCGACCTACAGGCTCTGTGTCGAACAGGAAAAGAGGACCCGAGCGGGCGGCGCGACCTGCGCGCCGTAAGTGAGTGTACCGGATGGGGCACGCGGACCGCCGCACGTGTCTTTCGAGAGCTATCATGCGGCCAGCGTCCGGTTCCCTCCCGGACGATGATGACGACCGGCGCATCTCGAACGCGCCCCTCGCATGCTCGATTGTTCGAGTCAGGAGCATCGCTGTGATCGCGACGACGACTTCCCCTGTCCCCGCACGTGTCGCGCAGCCGTACGCGGAGCTAAAGAGGAGGGTGGAGGCGGCCGGCCTGATGAGAAAGCGGCCGGGCTACTACACCCTGATGCTGATCACCAACGCGGTCCTTTTCGGCGGCACGCTCTGGATCCTCACGTTGGTGCACAGCGTTTGGGCGACCGCGCTCATCGCCGCGGTCCTGGGCGTGGTCTCGGGTCAGCTCGGCTTTCAGCTGCACGACTCCGGACACCGCCAGATGTTTGCGAGCCGGGGGCTCAACACGGTGATCGGGATCGCCACCGGAAACGGGCTGCTCGGGATGAGCCATGGATGGTGGGTCGACAAGCACAACCGCCACCACGGCAATCCGAACAACATCGACCTCGACCCGGACATCGACATCGGCGTGATCGCGTATTCCGAGGAGCAGGCCGTAAGCAAGCGGGGCCTCGCGCGCTGGATCGTCCGCCACCAGGCAGGCCTGTTCTTCCTGCTGGTCTTCGGTCTCGCATGGACGATGCACGTCAGGAGCGTGCGGTTCCTCGTCAGCAGCAAGGAGAGGCTGCGCTGGGTCGAAGCCGGAGTGCTGTGCCTCCACGCGCTCGCGTTTCCGGCTCTGCTCTTCTTGATGGTGGGCCCGTGGCGCGCCCTCCTGGTGATCGTGGTTCAGAAATGCGTCGGCGGTTTCTACCTGGCCTCGGTGTTCGCGCCCAACCACAAGGGCATGCCGCAGATCGCGAAGGCCGGCGAGCTCGACTTCTTGCGCTCGCAGGTGCTGACGTCACGAAATGTGCGGTCGAACCCGATCACCGACCTGCTTTACGGGTCGCTCAACTACCAGATCGAGCACCACCTGTTCCCGACCATGCCCCGCTGCAACATCCGCCGGGCGCACAAGATCGTTCGTGACTACTGCGCCGAGGTGAACGTCCCCTATTACGAGACGTCGATCTACCGCTCGTATCGGGAGATCCTGAGCTTCCTGCACGAGGTCGGGGCGCCGCTGCGGAGCGCGCCCGCTTGAGCCGCAGCCTGAACCGGCGTCAGACGATCAGCTGCGCCAGAAGTCTTCGGGTCGCCGCGGGTAGGTCTTTGCGCAACCAGTAGTAGACCCAGATACCCCGCTTCTCGCAGTCGACCAGGCCGGCCTCTCTGAGCTTTGCCATGTGGTGCGAGATGGTCGGTTGGGTGAGGTCCATGTCGTTGGTGAAGTCGCAGATGCAGACCGGCTGCTCGGCTTTCCAGAGGGCCGCCACCATAGTCAGCCGGGTCGGATCCGCCAGCGCCTTCATCAGCTCGGAGGTCCGCTCCGCCCAATCGTGGTCGACCTCGGGTAGCGTGCAGCACACGCCTCGTTCACGCACCACCGGGAGCTGTTTTGTGGCCACGGACAGAATCATACAGAACCCATAGACATTCGTCGATGGCTGTGATAGCCTGAACCCATCGACAGATTTCGATTGAAGGAGTACGAGGTCATGGGTGGGATCAGGGAGGCCGTCCGATCGCGCTACGCGGGTGCGGCAAAGCAGATCGCTGTGCTCGACACAGGTTCAGCCGGGTGTTGCCAGGCAGACGGCCCGGACTGTGGCTGCAGCGGCTCCTATTCGGCCGACGAGTTGAACGAGATCGGCCTCAGCGAGGCGGTCAGCCTGGGCTGTGGCAACCCGACCATGCTTGCCAGGCTGGAGCCTGGCCAGGTCGTGCTCGACCTCGGCTCGGGGGCCGGCCTGGACGTGCTCCTTTCGGCTCGGCGCGTGTCTCCAGGTGGGCATGCATACGGTGTCGACATGACGGACGAGATGCTGGACCTGGCCAACGCCCACAAGGAGAAGGCCGGCGTCAGCAACGCGACATTTTTGAAGGGCACGATCGAGAACGTCCCGCTTCCCGACGCGTCGGTCGACGTCTTGATCTCCAACTGCGTGATCAATCTCGCTGAGGACAAGGCCGCGGTGATCAAGGAAGCGTTTCGCGTGCTGCGGCCGGGCGGGCGATTCGCGGTCGCCGACATGGTCGAGCTCGAGCCGCTCGCGCCGGAGGTCAAGAAGTCGCTGGAGCAGTGGGCCGGGTGCATCTCGGGAACGATCCCGATCGACGACTATCGGACGGCCCTCATCGAGGCGGGGTTTGAGAACCCGGAGTTCGAGATCCACGCGACGGAGAGCATGCCCGGCGTGGACGGCAGGGTCGGAAGCGCCTACATCAGAGCTCGCAAGCCCTAGCCTGGCCGCTGCCAATGTGGCAGCACGTGATCGAGATGTGGGGCCACGGACCGCCGCGGCCGGTCGCGTGAACCAGACACTTCGTGCGAGGCTGACGCTTCAGGCCAATGTTGACCGACATGGCGAGCGTCGCCAAACCACTCCCTTCGCGATGGCGCAGCCTCGTCGAACCGGGCCTTCTCCTGACGACCGTTGGGCTCTGCCTGGTCGAGGCGACCGCCGGACTGCAGACCCTTCTCGTGGCCACGGTGCTTCCTCGCGCGGTGCGCGACATCGGCGGGATTCAGCTCTACGGGCTCGTGTTCAGCGGATACATGCTCGCCGGGATCGTT
>DASZJK010000009.1:0-2089 GCA_035948155.1 Candidatus Dormiibacterota bacterium | reverse complement strand
CCGTCGCCGGTGCGGTAGACGCCGGTCGCGAAGTAGCTGTCCTGAGAGACGTTCGCCTCGCCGGTGCCGACCCACAGCGAATGGTCGACCGGGTTGACCGCGAGAGCGCCGATGGAAAGGCTGGGCATCGAGTCGAAAAGTGGGGCCCACTGCTGCCCCTGGTCGGTCGACTTCCAGACGCCACCGTCGGCTCCTCCCGCGTACCAGGCGCCGTCGGGCGTCTGGGCGAGCGCTGTCACCCGCCCGCCGACGATCGAGAACCCAGCGCCCAGGTTCGACCAGTTCGGGTCCGTGTAGCCGTTCGGCTCTCCGTTGTACGGAAGCGTGGTCACCTCCTGCCACGCCCCGCCGGACGTGGGCAGCCTGGCTGCGTCTTGCGCTGCACTCAGGAGCGCTTCACCAGAGACGGTCGCGGCCGGAGCATTGCGCATGTTGTCGAACTGCGCCTGCTGATCCATGAGGTCGCCGTCAGGCGTGCCCCCGAACGACGGAATCGAAACGTTACGTGCCTGCTGTCTCGCGCCGGCCCCGTGCGGCTTGTGATCGCCGTTGCCCGCGATCGCGACGCCGCTCAACGCGACGATGGTCGCAGTGGCACACGCGCCGGCAAGGGTCAGTCGTGCAGAACGCATGTAATGCATTAGCGCCCCTCCACACTTCGCAGCCGCGGCACCAGAGCCGCGTGTAACCGACTACCACAGCCACCGGTCGCGATGCGGCCGGTTTAGCGATGATAACCATGGTGGCTGGCGCATTCAACCTTGCCGATCAGTCGGGTGTGATGGTCGCGCTCGTCACGCCGATGACGCGCGAAGGCGGAGTGGACGAGGCAGCTGTCGAGCGCCTGGTCGAGCACGTGATTGGCGGCGGTGTCCACGGACTGCTCGCGCTCGGGTCGACCGGCGAAACAGCCTCGCTCGATGAGCGATTCCGGCGCACGACGCTCGAAGCTGTCGTCAGGTCCGCCGCGGGAAGAGTGCCCGTAATCTGCGGTGTGGCGCAAAGCCACCTTGCCGCTGCACGCCGCGAGGTCGAGGCAGCGCAAAAACTTGGCGCTGATGCCGCCCTTGTGGCGCCGCCTTTCTACTACCCGACGGACCAGGCAGGCGTCCTCGCCTTCTACCGCGAGCTGGCCGCCGGCGCCGCGCTGCCGTTGATGCTCTACAACATCCCGCAGTTCACCAAGGTCGTGGCCGAGCCCGCGACGGTGGCCACCCTTGCCCGCGAAGGCACGATCGCAGGCATCAAGGACTCGAGCCGCGACTTCGAGTATTTCGAAGGCGTCTGCATCGCGACGCGGGACCTGCCCGCGTTCCGCGTCTTCACGGGAAGCGACACGATGCTCCTCGCGTCGCTCGCGACGGGCGGCGCCGGAACGATATGCGGAGCGGGCAACGTCGCGCCGGCGATGGTCGTGCGCATCTTTGACGACTACACGCGCGGCGACATCGAGGCGGCGCGCGCCGCGCAGGACAGGCTCTACGAGGTCGTGGTCGCGGTCCGCGCCGGCGTGTTTCCGCTCGCGATCAAGGCCGCGCTGCACATGATGGGAATCTGCGAGCCGTGGTCGGCGCCGCCGGTGCGCCAGCTCGACGAGCGCCTCCGCGGACCACTGCGCGAGGCGCTCGCCGCGAACGATCTGCTTACACCCGAGCGGTCACGGCACTGAGGTTTTCGGGACCACCTGCACCCTGAAGTCGATGCCGGGGCCGGTGGCCGCTATCCTCGACCGGTGCTCGTCTCGATCGGTGACCTCGTGCTCGACGTGTCCATCGTCCCCAAGGCGCCGCTCGAGGTAGACGACGACACGCCGGCTTCGATCACCATCGGTGGTGGAGGGCAGTCCGCCAACTTCTGCGCCTGGGCGTCGGCGCTCGGCGAGCCGGCGCGTCTGGTGACTCGCATCGGGGACGACGACACGGGAAGAAGGTTGGTCGCCGACCTCGAGTCGCGCGGGGTCGAGGTCAAGGCGGTTTGGGCGCCAGAGCCGACCGGCGCCATCGCGGTCCTCATCGCGCCCGACGGCCGGCGCACGATGGCGACCCAGCGCGGCCCCAGCGTCGGGCTGAGCCCGGAGGATCTCGACGAA
>DASZJK010000008.1:0-5891 GCA_035948155.1 Candidatus Dormiibacterota bacterium | reverse complement strand
TGGGGCTTCGTCGCCCAGGTCGAGGGCATGGTCAAACGGATGGTCGACGAGCTCGGCGGCAAGGCCAGGGTCATCGCCACCGGGGGGCAGGCCTCGCTGGTCGCCGAGCTCACCCACGTCATCGAGGCCACCGACCCGTTGCTGACGCTCGAGGGTTTACGGCTTATCTACGCTCAGAACTCCGACGGGGGTGCTAGATAGGAGCCCAGTTGAAAGCCAGATGAAGACGGCGCAGCCCTTTCATCTCTACGTGCTCGACCCGGAGGGTCTCCCGGGTCTAGCGGCCGCCGGCCTCGAAACCGAGCGGCTGACCGACCCGGCCCGGATCGAGCAGCCGGCGCTTGTCCTGCTCAAGCCGGGCCAGCAGGCGCCGGAGCACGTGGCGGCCGTCGAGATATTGCCGGACACCTCGCCGGCCGCGGTACGCGAGCTGGTCCATGTGGCGATCGAAAACGTCGCGCTCAAGCGGCAGCTGTCGCAGCTCGAGGCGGAGGCGCATCGCCGGCACCGTCAGTTCCGCGAGCTGAACCGCATCGGCATCGCGCTGTCGGCCGAGAAAGACATCGAACGCCTGCAGTCTTTCATCCTCACCACGATGCGCCAGCTCACGCACGCGGACGGTGCGAGCCTGTGGCTGAAGATGGACGAGGACGGAACGCCGAAGCTGTTCCTCGCCTCGAGCCAGAACCATTCGATCGACAAGGACACCTACTCGGCCTTCACGGTTCCGGTCGATGACAAGAGCGTCGTCGGCTACACGGTCACGATGGGCTCGAGCCAGATCTACGACGACGCCTACAACCCACCGGCCGGCAAACCACGCGGCGGGAAGACGTTCGATGCGCAGTTCGGATACCGGACCAAGTCGATGCTGACTGTTCCGATGCGCAACTACAAGGACGAGGTCGTCGGCGCGGTGCAGCTGATCAATGCCAAGCGGCGATTCGAGACGCGGCTGACGGTCGACAACGTCGCCACCGAGGTCATCAGCTTCCTGCCCGACGACGTGGAGATGATCGAGTCCATCGCGAGCCAGGCCGCCGTCGCGCTCGACAACAAGAGCCTGCTCGATTCGATCCAGGCGCTGTTCGACGGTTTCGTGCAGGCAAGCGTCACCGCCATCGAGCAGCGGGACCCGAGCACCGCCGGCCACTCCGGGCGCGTCGAGCGCATGACCTCCGCGATGGCGCGGGTCATCAACGAGATCGCGACCGGCAAGTTCATGGACGTCAACTTCACCGAGGACCAGCTCAAGGAGCTGCGCTACGCGTGCCTGCTGCACGACTTCGGCAAGGTCGGCGTCCGCGAGCACATTCTGGTCAAGGCGAAAAAGCTCGTCCCCGGCCAGCTCGAGGTGATCCAGTCGCGCTTCGAGTTCATCGAGCGTTCGGTGCAGGTCAAGTACGCGACCGAAAAGCTCGAGGCGATGCGCGCAGGCCAGAACGGCAAGACCGTGGACGAGATCGATCGGCGCCTGGAGGTAGAGCTGGCCCAGCTGCGGGGTTGGGCGCAGAGCATCGCGACGGCCAACGAGCCATCGGTGATGCCGGAGGACAAGGCATCGACGCTCGAGTTCCTTTCGCAGCAGACCTACTTCGACATGTCCGGGCGTCCGCACCCGATGCTGGAGCCGCAGGAATTTCGCTTCCTCAGCATCCGCAAGGGAACCCTTGATCCGCAGGAGCGGCTCGAGATGGAATCACACGTCACACACAGCTTTCGCTTCCTCACCAAGATCCCGTGGACCCCGGTGATGAAGGGCGTGCCTGAGATCGCCTACGGTCACCACGAAAAGCTCGACGGTTCGGGTTATCCGCGCGGTCTGGCCGGCGACCAGATCCCCCTGCAGGCTCGCATGATGACGATCGCAGACATTTACGACGCCCTGACTGCGCAGGACCGGCCGTACAAACGCGCGGTCCCGACGAGCACGGCGCTCGACATCCTCCACGAAGAAGCCGGCCAGGGCAAGCTCGACCGCGACCTGCTCGAGCTGTTCATCACCAAGCACGTCTACCTGCCCGCGGCACGATGAGGATCAAGTTCTGGGGCACGCGTGGGACGCGACCCACGCCGGGCAGGCGCACGCTCCGCTACGGGGGCAACACGACGTGCATCGAGGTGCGCGACCGGGAAAACAACCTTCTGATCATCGACTCCGGTTCGGGCATCGCCGAGCTGGGGAGCACCTGCGGTCCGAGCGAGCCGCTCCAGGCGCATCTTCTGATCACGCACACGCACCTCGACCACATCCAGGGATTTCCCTTCTTCCTGCCCGCGTTCGTCGCGGGCACCACGCTCACGATCGTGGGCCCAGCCGGGTCCGCCAAGTCGCTGCAGGCGGCCTTCGCCGACCAGACCGACCCGGCTTATTTCCCGGTGCGGCTGGGCGAGATGCCTGCGGAGATGGAGTTCATCGAGCGCAACCCCGGTGAGACCTTCGAGGTCGGGGCGTTGCGCATCACGCCGCATCTCTTGATGCATCAGATTCCGACGTTCGGCTACCGGATCGACGAGGGCTCGTCGCGATTTGCGTTTGCGACCGACAACGAGATCGCACTGTTCGCCAACGGCACCAACGGGACGCTCAAAGACCTCGCCAACTGGTGTCGTGACGCGGACCTGCTGGTCCACGACGCGCAGTACAGCTCCGAGGAGTACAGGACGCACGCGGGGTTCGGCCATTCAACTTATGAGGAGGCGCTGTCGCTGGCCGAGCAGGCCGGCGTCAAGGAGCTGGCGTTCTTCCACCACGATCCGATGCACTCGGACATCGAGATCGACGCGTTGATCGAGCAGGCGCTCGGCAACCACCGCGCCGCGGGCGGCTCGGACGTGAACTCGTTTCCGGCCGCTGAGGAGATGGAACTAGCGCTCTAGTTATCTTTGCGGTCGTGGCGGAGGACTTTCTGCGCGACCGGCTCGAGAAGGTCGAGCGTTTGCGAGCTGCGGGAATCGATCCCTACTCGCGCGGTTTCCACCCGACGCACAGCACGGTCGCGGCCAAGGAGCTCCTCGGCGATCAGGAGCGAACGGACCCGGTCTCGGTCGCGGGGCGCCTGATGGTCAAGCGGCAGCAGGGCGGTGTCGCGTTTGCGGACCTGCAGGACGGGCGCGGCCGCGTCCAGCTGATGGCCAACCGCTCCATCCTGGGCGACGAAGAATTCGCGCGTTTCGCCGACCTCGACCTCGGCGACATCATCGGCGTCACCGGCCCGGTGTTCCGCACCAAGAGGGGCGAGATCACGATCGAGGTGCACTCCTTCCAGCTGCTGACGAAAGCCCTGCGGCCGCTGCCCGAAAAATGGCACGGGCTCAAGGACGTCGAGATCCGCTACCGCCAGCGCTATGTCGACCTCATCGCGAACCCGCAGGTGCGCGACGTGTTCCGCGCCCGGACCAGGATCATCACCGCGATTCGAGGGGTGCTGGACGAGCGGGGCTTCATCGACGTCGAGACGCCCGTCCTGCAAGAGATTCCGGGTGGTGGCCACGCGCGTCCGTTCATGACGCATCACAACTCGCTCGACCGCGACCTGTACCTGCGCATCGCCCTCGAGCTGCATCTGAAGCGCCTGCTGGTGGGTGGGTTCGAGCGCGTGTATGAGATCGGTCGCGTATTTCGCAACGAGGGCCTCTCGCCGCGCCACAATCCCGAGTTCACCCTGATGGAGTGCTACCAGGCATACGCCGACTACGAGGACATGATGCAGCTCGTCGAGGACGTGGTTGTGGTCTCGGCGATGGCCTCCGAGCGCCCGCTCGAGACGTCCTATGAGGGCGAGCCCGTCAACCTGACGCCTCCGTTCCGGCGCGAGCGGATGGCGGACCTGGTCCTGGAGCACACCGGCCGGCACGCGGTCGGTGAGGAGCTGAACGATCTTTTCGAAGAACACGTGCAGCCGCGTTTGCGACAGCCGACGTTCGTCCTCGACTACCCGGTCGAGGTCTCGCCCCTGGCGCGCCCACGTGAAGACGACCCGCGCTTCGTCGAGCGTTTCGAGCTGATCGTCCTCGGTCGCGAGTACGCCAACGCGTTCACCGAGCTGACCGATCCGATCGACCAGCGCCGCCGGTTCGAGGCGCAGGCCGCGATGCGCGCGGCGGGCAACGTCGAAGCGCATCCGATGGACGAGGACTTCCTGCGGGCGGTCGAGTACGGTCTGCCGCCGTGCGGGGGTCTGGGCATGGGCGTGGATCGGTTGGTCATGCTGGTCATGGACCAGCCTTCGATCCGCGACGTGATCCTGTTCCCGGTCATGAAGGCCGAGTCTTAGATGCTGTCTCTCGAGTTCATCCGCAAGAACCCAGAGGCCGTCAAGCGAGCGGCCGAGCTGAAGGGCGAGCCCGCTCCCATCGATGAGATCCTGCGGCTGGACGAGCTCTGGCGCGCGCACCTGCACCGCGCCGAGACGATCAAGGCCGAGCAGAACGAGCTTTCCAGGGAGTTCGCCAGGACGCGCGACGAACCGCTGAAGGAGCGGCTGCGGCAGATGGCCGACGCCGCGAAGGGCGAGCTGGCTGTCGCGGACGCGGTGAAGCGTGACCTCGACGACCTGCTGCTGCGCGTGCCGAACCTGTTCCACGAGTCGGTCCCCATCGGCGAGACCGAAGCCGACAACGTGGTGATCAGGGAGTGGGGGGCCAAGCCGGAGCATGGCTTCCCGCCGCGCACGCACTACGACCTCGGCGAGGCGCTCGGGATCATGGACTTCGAGCACGCGGTCCGCGTCGCCGGTTCGCGTTTCGCTTTCCTCGTCGGCGCCGGGGCGCGTCTCGAGCGAGCGCTCGTCCAGTTCATGCTCGACGTACACACGCGCGAGCATGGGTACATCGAGCTGTGGGCGCCGATGCTCGTGAACTCCGCTTCGATGATCGGCACGGCGAATCTGCCGAAGTTCGCCGAGCAGCTCTTCAAGGTCGAAGACCGCGACCTCTGGCTGATCCCGACGGCCGAAGTTCCCGTCACGAACTTTCACCGCGACGAGATCCTCGAGGCGGACCAGCTCCCACTGAAGTACGTCTCGTACTCGCCGTCATGGCGCACCGAGGCCGGAGCGGCGGGCAAGGACACACGCGGTTTCATCCGCCTCCACCAGTTTTCCAAGGTCGAGCTGGTCAAGGTCACCACGCCCGAGACGTCGATGGAGGAGTTCGAGCAGCTGACGCGCGACGCGGAGGAAATACTGCAGCGGCTCGGGCTGCACTACAACGTCATGGCGATGAGTACTGGCGACATGGGTTTCGCCCAGTACAAGAAGTACGACCTGAACGCGTGGGCGCCGGGGCTGGACCGCTACCTCGAAGTTTCGTCGTGCTCGGTGTTCAACGACTTCCAGGCGATGCGCGCGAACATCCGGTACCGGCCCGGACGCGGCGTGGCGCCACGGTTCGTCCACACGATCAACGGCTCAGGGCTCGCGCTGCCGCGCACGATCGACGCGATCATCGAGACGTACCAGCGCTCTGACGGGATGGTCACAGTGCCTCAGGCGTTGCGGCCGTACATGGGCGGGGTAGAGTTGATCGGGGCGCGCTGAGCTCGTTCCCCGGCGTTTGACGCCAAATGCCCCTAATTCGGCGGGGATTCGGGACGTCTGACGCCAGCGTGGCCTTTCCTGCGCTAGGCCCTAACGCCAGAGCAAGTCGCTCGTGGCGACGGGATTCATCGTTCCGGACGACGGCCGGCGTTGATCGTCGCGCCAGGTTCTCCGCGCAGCTACGACGGCGATCAGACCGAGGGGGCCCAGCAGCAGGCCGATGAGAAAGAAGGTTCTTGGTCGCGGATCGTTCTGTGGGTTGTCGGCGGTCGCGACACCTCCGAGCCTCGTCACCCGATACCCCCAGACCTCGACCTGAACCTGGCTGCCGGCGCCAATCGAGGAGTTGGG
>DASZJK010000007.1:0-2451 GCA_035948155.1 Candidatus Dormiibacterota bacterium | reverse complement strand
GTCGAGCTCCGCCCGCGTCCAGTGCAGCTCCTCGATCCCACCGCCATGAAGCACGCCGCCGGCGTTGATCACGAAGTCCGGCGCGTACGGGATGCCACGCCGCCGCAGCAGATCCGCGTCGCCGGCTGACTGAAGCTGGTTGTTGGCCCCGCCCGCGACGGCCTTGCAGCCCAGGTGCGGAATCGTCTCGGCGTTGAGAATGCCGCCAACGGCGCAGGGCGCGAGGACGTCGCATTCCGTGGTGAGGGCGGCGTCAGGTGGGACGACTGTGATGCCTTGCCGAGCCAGCGACTCCAGCCGTCGGTCATCGACATCGGTCGCGATGATCGACGCGCCGGCCTGCATCAAAAGCTCGATGAGCCGGCCCCCGACGCCGCCGGCGCCCTGCACCAGAACGGTCCGCTTGCTCAGGTCGTCGGAGCCAAACGCGTAGCGGCAGGTGGCGCGGATGCCCTGGAACACGCCGACCGCTGTGTCCGGAGCCGTGTCGCCCGCTCCACCTGCGGCCACGGTCTTGCCGAAGACGTATGGCGTCATCTCCGCGATCACGTCCATGTCCGCCGACGACGTGTTCATGTCCGGCGCGCAGCTGTACAGGCCGCCGAGCGAGTTGACGAATCCGCCGTACTCGCGCATCAATCTCGTCCTCGAGGCGCCTTCCGGGAGCTCGGGCGTGGGCAGCGCGATGACGGCCTTGCCGCCGCCGTGTGGAAAGCCGACGCAGGCGAACTTCAATGTCATCGCCTCGGCGAGGCGCATGCCGTCCGCGAGCGCATCCGTCGGACTCGGATAGTGCTTCATCCGCGTGCCGCCACCCGACCTGCCCAGGGCGGTCGAATGAACGCAGATGAACATCAAGACACCCGATTCGCGGTCGCGGTGGATCGAGACGGATTCACCGTCCCAGTCAGCCAGGAGGTCTTCCAAGACCTCTCTAGTTAAGCCGCTTTCGGATGCTCGACGACCGCCAGAACGCGGGGCGCCACGAACCGAGCCGTCCGCACCACGCCGCCGTTCCGGGTCAGCTCGCGGACCTCGACGGTCGTGCGAGAGCTGCGCACCTCGACGCTGCGTCCGGCGCGCTTGGCCTCGATGACGTACTCCCGCGCGGCGCCGTTGCCGGCGTCGACGAGAACCTCGACAAAATCTCCCTTTGCCACGGTCTATTTATTCCCGGTTCGAGTTGAGTTCAAGCCTTTCTCGTGCCTCCTGAGGCTTGCGGCGACGCACGGTTCGGGTCAGAATTCCCGCGGCATGGCTCGGGAGGCGATCCTTCCGCTCGCGGTCCAGAACGCGTACCGCGAGCGCTACCGCGCGATCCGCCCCGGATGGTCTTCGAGCGGGGACCAGCTCGAGACGATCGTGCGCAGCCACGTCACTCCAACCAGTCGCGTGCTCGACCTGGGATGCGGCAGGGGCGGGGTGGTCGAGCTGCTCTGGCGTGACGTCGAGCTGGCGGCCGGGCTGGATCCTGACGTGCCCTCGCTCAGCGAGCACCGCGCCCCTGGAATGCCCGCCGTCCGCGGCGTCGGTGAGCACATCCCGTTCGCCGCGGAGACGTTCGATCTCGTCGTGTGCGTGTGGGTCCTGGAGCACCTGAAGGACCCGGGGCAGACGCTGGGCGAGGTGAGGCGGGTGCTGAGGCGCGGCGGCCACTTCGTCTTCGTCACGCCGAACATCCGCAATCCCATGATGCTCGCCAACCGCATCGGCAAGGCGCTGCCTTCCCTGCAGCGCCGTCTCGTCCCGCGCGTCTACGGGCGCGTCGAGGCGGACACCTTTCCGGTGCGGTACCGCGCCAACACGGCGTCCGCGATCCGCTCGCTCGCGCGAGAAGCAGGCCTTGATGTCTCCGACCTACGCGTCGTACCCGACCCGACCTACCTCGCGGTCAACAGCTTCATGTTCCGCGCCTCGGTGATGTCGGAGCGGGTCATGCCCAAAGGTTGGGGCGTCCACCTGCTTGGGGACCTTATCAAGCCGTAACAACTGGTTGTCTTCCCCGCTCTGCGGGGAAGTACCCGGCGAAGCCGGGGATGGGGCCTGGTTGTCTTCCCCGCTCTGCGGGGAAGTACCCGGCGAAGCCGGGGGATGGGGCCCCTCCGGCGCCTACGACGCCACCTCCCCACAAGTGGGGAGGACCAGAGTTAGTCCGGCCCTAGCAGGTACCCCATGCGGCGCGGCGTGCGCGCCAGCTGCGAAACGAAGAACCCGGGCTCGCGGCCCTGCTCCTCGGCCGTCTCCTTCGCGATCATCGCCCGGCGCACCACCGCGGCCCCCATCGAGCGGAGCGGTTCGGGTGGAAAAGCGCGCTGCCGGGCATTGACCATCGGCAAACGCAGAATGTCCGTGTCGGCGCCGGTGATCAGGTCGGCGATCACCTGGCCGGCGACGTGCGTCGGCGCGACACCATTGCCCGTGTAGCCCGTCGCCGAGTACACGTTGCGATCG
>DASZJK010000006.1:0-2189 GCA_035948155.1 Candidatus Dormiibacterota bacterium | reverse complement strand
GCCGGCCTCGCGGTCCGGCTCGATCGCCGCGAGCCCGACGGCGACTGGAAGCCGGTGGGTGACGCCGAGACCGACGCCGACGGACGCATCCGGAGCCTCACCGAGGACGAGCTCGAGTCGGGCGAGTACCGTCTCGAGTTCGACACGCGACCCTACTTCGAGCGCTCCGGCCTGAACGCGTTCTATCCCTCGATCGTCGTCGTGTTCAGCTTCGAGGGCGGGCACCTCCACGTGCCTCTGCTTGTCACCGCCTACGGCTACTCCACCTACAAAGGCGCATGACCATCATCCTCGGCGATAACCAGTACGGCAAGGCGGAGACGCATGTCGTCCGCGTCGATCGCGCCGGGCCGAAGCATGAGCTGAAGGACATCAACGTCAGCGTCGCGCTTGCCGGCGATTTCGCGGAGACGCACCTCACCGGCGACAACAGCAAGGTCGTGCCCACTGATACGCAGAAGAACACCGTCTTCGCGTTCGCTCGCGACGGCGTCGGCGAGATCGAGGACTTCGGCATCCGCCTGGCGCGCCATTTCGTGAACGAGTTCGCCTCCGTCTATCGCTCGCGCGTGCACGTCGAGGAGGCGTTCTGGTCGAGGCTCGGCGATCACGCGTTCTCGCGCGCGGGCGAAGAGAGGCGACTCGCGACAGTGACCTGCACGGACGACGGCACGTGGGTCGTCGGCGGAATCGCCGGCCTGGTCCTGCTCAAGACCACGGACTCCGAGTTTCACGGCTACATCAAGGACCGCTTCACCACCCTGCCAGAGACGAACGACCGCATCATGGCGACCTCCCTGTCCGCGCGATGGCGCTACTGCGATGAGCGGGTGGACTGGGCGGACTCGCACCGCCAGGTCGCCCACCTCCTGACCGACACGTTCGCCGCCCACCACAGCCTCTCCCTGCAGCAGACGCTCTACGCGATGGGGGAGGCCGTGCTCAAGGCTCGAAGTGAGGTCGCCGAGATCCGCCTGGTGATGCCGAACAAGCACCATTTCGTCGTCGACCTTTCGCCCTTCGACATGGCCAACGCGAATGAGGTCTTCTACGCGTCGGACCGCCCGTACGGCCTGATCGAGGGCACGGTCACCCGCGACGACGCGCCGGACCCAGGCATGGCCTGGTGATGGAGTTTCTTCAGCCGTCCACTTGGAGCGAGGCGCTGCAGATGAAGTCCGCCCACCCGCAGGCGATGCCCATCTGGGGCGGGACCGACGTGATGGTCGAGATCAATCTCGACCATCAAAGGCCGGCCGCGATCCTCGACCTGACGCGCATCCATGAGCTGACGGAATGGGGTGTCATCGGCGACCTGTTGCGCGTCGGCGCCGGCGTGACCTACACCCGCAGCATCGAGGACCTCGGGGATCGGCTCCCAGGCCTCGCGCTGGCGTCGCGCACGGTCGGGTCGCCGCAGATCCGTAACCGCGGCACGGTGGGCGGCAACCTCGGCACAGCGTCTCCCGCGGGGGACGCGCATCCGCCGCTGCTCGCGTGCAACGCCATCGTCGAGCTCGCCGCGAGATCCGGCACGCGTCGTGTCCCGGCCCGTGAGTTCTTCGTCGGCCCGAAGAAAAACGCGATGCGCCCGGACGAGCTCATCGCAGCGTTCCTCATCGAACCGGCGAGAGGCCCGCAGCAGTTCTCCAAGGTGGGAACGCGGAACGCGATGGTCATCGCCGTGTGCTCGTTCGCGTTCGCACTCGATTTCTCTCGCCGCCGGGTGGGCACCGGCATCGGCTCCGCTGGGCCCACGCCGCTGGTCGCCGAAGAGGCCGAAAAGTTCCTCGCGGATGAGGTGGATTGGGAGGGGCGCGGCCCGCTGTCAGACGCAGCCGCGAAGCGCTTCGGGGATCTCGTCGCGGCCGCGGCCAGGCCCATCGACGACATCCGCGGCACCGCCGCGTACCGGCACCGCGCCTTGAGCGTGATGGCGCAGCGGACCCTGAAGTGGGCGTGGGCGGCCGCGTGAAGGTCGACTGCGTCGTCAACGGCGAGCGTCGGGTCGCCGACGGCGTCTGGGAGGGCGAGTCGCTGCTCTACGTGCTCCGGGAGCGATTCGGGCTCTACGGTTCGAAGAACGCCTGCGAGCAGGGCGAGTGCGGTTCGTGCTCGGTGTACCTGGACGGAGAGCTCGTCTGCGCATGCCTGGTCCTGGGCGGTCAGGCGAACGGCCGCCACGTGGT
>DASZJK010000005.1:0-2659 GCA_035948155.1 Candidatus Dormiibacterota bacterium | reverse complement strand
TCGCGTAAGCGTCCTCCTCGTGAAGGAACACCTTCGGCACGTCGACCTCGCCGCGCAGGAACTCCTTGGAGAGGTAGGGGCGATCGTAGGGACGGTCGTGGTCCGCACTGAGGATCACGATCTCGCCGTCGAATCCGCGCTTGCGTAGGGCAAACGCGCAGGCGTCGCCAGTGCCACCACCGCCGACGATGACGACCCGAGTCATCTGTGCTGTGACGATACTCGGGCTGGTTTCGCCGTCGCAGGCGTGCGGCGAGCAACGTACACGCCCACGAGCGCCAGCACACCTCCGGCGATGGCCAGCCACGGCGGGGTCTCGCGGAGCAGCATCCAGCTCAGAAGAACGGCGACCACCGGGGCAAGGTAGGTGAGGGTTCCGAGGCGCCCGGCGTTGGTCCGCCGCAGCGCGAAACCCCAGGTCGCAAAACCGATCGCCGTGGGGAAGGCGCCGAGGTAAACGGTCCATGCGATCGCGCCGCCGCCGGCTTTTCCGACCTCCGACGCCAACGAGGGTGCGAAAGGCAGGCACACGATCGTTGCAGCGATCACGCCGATGAAGGTGACCTGGAACGGCGCTACTCGAGCCAGCACGGGCTTTTGCACCACGATCGCGGTCGAGTACGCGAGCACCGCAACACCAAGCAGGAGGATCCCGAGGGCGGCGCCGGCTCGGCCCTGGGTCGTCGCGAAACCGATCAAGGCGCCGCCGGCGAACGCGATGGCGCAACCAACAAAGAGAAGCCGAGGAAATCCCTCGCCTAGAAATATCCCGGCGAGGATCGCGACGACGATCGGCCCGATGTTGACGAGCAGCGCCGCAGTCCCCGCGTCCACAATCCGCTCCGCGGCGTTGAGCGCCGTGCTGTAGACGGCAAGCCACAACACCCCGTACAGCGCAATCTGTACGAGGTCGCGCGGCCGCGGTAGCGGGTCGCGGCGGACCAGGCCCACCGCACCGAGGAAAACGCAGCTGACGAGCAGGCGCGCGAGTGCCAGCGATCCAGGCGAGAATGCCGCACCGGCGGCCCGGATGCCAACGAACGCCGAGCCCCACAGGGTCACGGTGAACAGGCCGGCCACGAGCGCGGCAACGTCCGTCCGCGAACGCACTGCCGCAGGGACGGCGGAATCCACCTGGCTCATCGTGGTGGAAACACACAATCGGGCCCGCTGGTTGCACGAAGAGAGGCCGGATCTTGTGACCCGGCCTCGCGAGAGGAAGGAAGGGGTTCTTGGTTAGAGGTGCGCGGGGACCACCGGAGCGGTCCCCACCATAGGCTCGACGACGGTGATCGCCTCGTGGCCGAGCTCGACCGGAGCTTCGACGGTCAGGATCGGCTTCCCCGGCCTAGGCCGCCAGCTCCTCCGGGGAGGCGCCGGGGTCGCGACGACCGGGTCGAGCATGCGCCGAAGCTGCAGGTCCAGGAACCTGTCGAAGTCGTTCATCTGTAGCAGAAACGCCTCCCACGGCGGGACTACCCGCCGTCCGCAGGTACCGGGCTACGCCGCGTGCCTGGTGGGCTGAGAAGGGTCGCGTCGTCATGGCCACCGCGCGACAGGTCGATTACGGTCTCGCCGTTCCCGAGACCGTGGGCGAGCTTGACGAGCTTCAGCCGGGTCGGCCCTGGCCCAAGAACCCTGGCTGCCGTCACCACCATCGGTCTGGCGATGATGCTGATGGCCGAGCCGTTGACGATTCGAGACGCTCGTCGAGCAAGCATCGCAAAAGGAAAACGCAAGCGGGTCGCCGAATACTGCCGAACCGAAAATCTCTGGACCGCTTGCACGAGCACCCGCTCCCCTTGACTGCGAGCCGACTAAAGCAATGCGTCAGCTCCCCTCGACTTGTCAACGCGCCTTCGTGGGGCAGTACTTGAGAACACGGGCTCAAGATGTTTTGCGTGCCCTCGAACGAGAGAAGTAAAATTCTGTCGCGCGGGAGAGCAGAGGGGGAGCGATTTTGGAGACCATCGGAACCGAGGCCGGCCACGTCGATCGGTTGGACGCATTCCAGGCCGCCGTGGAGGAGCTCGGCCATTTCAAGACCGTGCCCGAGGTAGCGGACGCGGCTCTGAGGCTGGCCCTGGGCCTGACCCGTTCGAGGGCGGCTTTCCTCGCCGTGGTCGATGAAACGGGCGACAGCAAGAGGATCTTTTCGAGGGCCTCCAGCGCTAGCGACCGCGTGACGGACACATACATAGAGCGTGTTTTTGCCGCCGTCCAGTCGGGCGGTCGGGTCGCGGCCGGCGGGTGGACGGGTTCGAGGGACTCGCCAGCCGCCCCGCCCCTTCGCTCGACGTGCGCGCGCCCGCTCGAAGCCGCTGGCGAGTCTGTAGGAATGATCGGCATCGCCAACCCGGCCGGCTACACCGCCGTCCAGCTGCAGACGTTCAGCCTCCTCGCGCACCAGGTGGCAGGCGCGCTCGCGATCGCGCGCCTCAACGAGCGCCGTCAGGAGATGGTCGACACGCTGATCAACTTGCGCGCCGACCTCGACCGCAGCGAGCGACAGCGGCTTATCGACGACGAAAGGGTCCGCAGCGCGGAGCGCGTTGAACACGCGCACGAGGCTGCGGTCGAAGCCCTGCTCGCGGTCTCACGCCACGCGCGCACCAACCACGGCCTGACTGATTTCTACCAGCGCCTGACTCACAGCATC
>DASZJK010000004.1:0-3127 GCA_035948155.1 Candidatus Dormiibacterota bacterium | reverse complement strand
GTCCCTTCCGGACGGCCGATCAGGTCGTCGTGAAGGATCAAGCCCGAATGGATCGAATGGCGCTCACCCGCCCGGAGGCGCACACGATGCCGCCGGCCGACCTTGTCCACCAGGACGATGAGCTCGCCTTCGGCGAGTGGCTGGTTCACCTGCCGGGCGGCCTGCGGGCGCGGACGAGGCAGTGCCAGTACGCGTGCCACAGCTTGCCTTCGCGGCGCACGGGATGCAGCTGCTCGCGGGCCCGGCCGCCGGCCGTCTCGATGATGCCCGCAAGCTCCGAGGCGAGCGCGGGCTCGACTGCCATATTGCCCATCCACTCCTCGTAGTTCCAGTCGAGCTCGCGGGCGGTCGCCGACTCCACTTCGAAACCCGCGCGCTCGAGCCGCGACACCCACTCGTCGACCGTGAGCGATCGCACGTGCGACGGGTCGCGCCGCATCTCAACCTCATGCAGGACCTCGCGGGCGGGCACAGGTGGCGCGCAGTCGATGAACGCCGCGAAACAGCCCGGCTTGAGGACGCGAACAGCTTCGGAAAGGAACGCATCGACGTCCTGGAAGTGATGAGGCGCGGCTCGTACCACGTACAGGTCGAAGGTGCCGTCTGGAAAGGGCAGGCGCTCCGCATCGCCGATGACCCAGTCAGCGTTGAGGATGTCGCGCTCGCGGGCGATGCGCCGCGCCTGGTCGAGCATCTCGCGCGTGAGGTCGAGACCGACGACCCTCCGCACGTAAGGAGCCAGGGCGAACGCCGTGTTGCCGGTGCCGGTGGCGACGTCGAGCGCAATGTCTCCTGGCTGCGGCTGGGCCAGGTCGAGCACCTCCTGCAGTCGCTCCGACGACGCGTGGAACGTCGAACGCGTGTAGTTGGCGGCTACACGAGAGAACGAATCGCGGACATCCGCCACGAAACGGAGTCTATTGTTCCGACCGTGACGAGAGCGACCGCGCGCTGGACCGGCGAGAAGACTCACTTCGAGATCGAATCCGAGTCCGGCCACAAAGCTGAGATCGACGACGACCCACCCTTCGGAGGGAACCTCGCCATGCGCCCCACCGAGATGCTCCTCGGCGCGCTCGGCGCATGCACCGGGATCAACGTCGTGCTCCTCTGCAAAAAGTACAAGCAGCCGCTCCGCTCGCTCGACGTCGAGGTCGAGGGCGAGCGCGACCCGGAGTGGCCGAAGGCCTTCAACAAGATCCAGATCACGTTTCATTGCGCATGGGACGGCGACATCGACAAGAAGATGGTCGAGCAGGCGATCGAGCTTGCCTGCGATCGCTACTGCCCGATCCACGCCACGCTCTCGCGCGGGGTCAGGATCGAGCACCGCCGGAAAGACAGCCACTAGCTCGGAACCCCACGACCGCCGGCGCCCGCGTGTATTCGGCGCCGTCGAAAGCCGCGAACGCCGGCACTCGCGCCACAAATAGAATTAGCCGGAGTTGCTCGACAGCTACGTCCCAGTTCTGATTTTCGTCCTGATCATTTTGGGCTTGATCGGGGCTCTGGTGACGCTGAGCTTCGTGCTTGGTCCGGCCAAGCCGTACCGCCGCAAGCTGCTTCCCTATGAGTCCGGCATCATCCCGGACACGCCCGCCATGCGGAGGCTGAGCGTCCGCTTCTACCTCACGGCGATGCTCTTCATCATCTTCGACGTCGAGGCCGTCTTCTTCTACCCGTGGGCGGTGCTGCTGCGCCAGCTCAAATGGTTCGGTCTCATCGAGATGGGCGTGTTCATCGGCATCCTGGCGATCGCCCTCGCTCACATCTGGCGCAAGGGAGGCCTGGATTGGGAATAGAAGCCCTCGCCGAGTCGATGGGCAAGAACATCCTGACGACCACCCTCGGGAAGGTCGTGGGATGGGGACGAGGAAACTCGGTATGGCCCGCGCAGTTCGGCCTCGCGTGCTGCGCCATCGAGATGATCGCGACCGCAACAGCAGGCGTCGACATCGGCCGGTTCGGTTCGGAGGCGTTCCGCGCGTCGCCGCGGCAGTCAGACCTGATGATCGTCTCGGGCCGCGTGTCGCAGAAGATGGCGCCAATCCTTCGGACCATCTACGACCAGATGCCGGAGCCAAAGTGGGTCATCTCGATGGGCGCATGCGCGTCGACGGGCGGCATCTTCAACAACTACGCGCTGCTGCAGGGCGTGGACAAGATCGTGCCAGTCGACGTGTACATCCCCGGCTGCCCGCCGAGGCCCGAAGACCTCCTGAACGCGCTGATGATCCTCCAGGAACGGATCAAGGCGCAGGGCATCCTGCCACAGCAGTGATTCCGGAAACTCTGGTTCTCGCGAGGGGCGTCAGCGCGGGCGACGACTGGGTCACCGTGGACGCGAGGAACGTCCACGACGCACTTGCGCGGCTCAAGGAAGACGGCTACCGCCTGCTCACGTTTCTTACATGCGTCGACCATCTCGCCGACTCGTCCGGTGAATGGCCGGCGCGGTACGAGGTCGTGTATCAGCTCCGCAACCTCGAGACGCGCGAACAGATCCGGCTCCGCGCTTTCATCGACGGCGATCCGCCGCACATCGACTCCGTCTCGGACCTCTTTCCGCCCGCGAACTGGGAGGAACGCGAGACCTACGACATGTTCGGCGTCATCTTCGACAACCATCCCGACCTGACCCGCATCCTCATGCCCGACGACTGGGTCGGCTATCCGCTGCGTCGCGACTACCCGGTGGGCGGCGAGCCGGTCGAGTTTTCGGAGGAGCACGAGCGCTGGCAGACAGCCCCGGACAAGGCGTGACTGACACCATCGCCCAGGGCGTGACCATCACGAAGACCGGCGAGACGGGCGCGTTCGGCGGCGAGCTCCTCACCGTCAACTTCGGGCCGCACCACCCGTCCACCCACGGTGTGCTGCGGCTCGTCGTCGACCTCGACGGCGAGCAGGTCAAGCGCCTCAAGCCGGTGATCGGCTACCTGCACACGGGCATCGAGAAGCAGATGGAGGCGCTGCGGTGGCAGCAGGGCGTGACGGTGACCGACCGCCACGACTACCTCTCCCCGCCGATCAACAACCTCGCCTACGCGCTCGCGGTGGAGCGTCTGATGGGCGTCGAGGTGCCGGCGCGGGCGCAGGCGTTGCGGGTGATCATGTCCGAGCTCAC
>DASZJK010000003.1:0-10008 GCA_035948155.1 Candidatus Dormiibacterota bacterium | reverse complement strand
TATTCTACCCATCAGTTAATTAGCCAGATGGAAAACTATGGCGGCTGATCACCTGAGCGTCACGTTTGCAGCCCTCGCCGATCCCACCCGGCGAGCGATCCTGGCGCGTCTTGCCCAGGGCGAGGCCTCGGTCACGGAGCTGGCCAAACCGTTCGACCTGAGCCTCCCCGGCGTCTCCAAACACCTGAAGGTGCTGCAGCGGGCCGGCCTGATCACGCAGAGCCGCAACGCCCAGTGGCGTCCGTGCCGGCTCGAGCCGGCGCGCCTCAAGGAAGCGTCCGAGTGGGTGGGGGAATACCGCGGGTTCTGGGACGAGAGCTTCCAGCGCCTCGACGAAGTTCTGCAGGATTTGATTCAGAAGGAGAAACACGACGATGAAGGAAGAGAAGACAGTGCCAAAGACTGAGTACACGATCGAGCCGGGCAAGCAGGACATCACCTCGACGGTCGTCCTCGACGCGCCGCGCGAGCTGGTGTTCAAGGCCTACACGGACCCGAAGCTGTTTGCGCGGTGGTGGGGTCCAAGCCGCTACGTGAACGACATCGACAAGTTCGACGCGCGATCGGGCGGCGAGTGGCGCGTCGTCCAGCGCGGCGCCGACGGCAGCGAGCACGCGTTCCGAGGCGTCAACCACACCGTCGAGGCGCCCGAGCGCATCTGCCAGACGTTCGAGTACGAACCGATGGCGGGCCACGTGGCGCTGCAGACGGCGACGTTCGAACAGCTCGGCAACAAGACGCGGATCACGGCGCAGATCGTGTTCCAGTCGGTCATGGACCGCGACGGAATGGTCGCGTCAGGCATGAAGTCCGGCGCAGACGAGTCGATGGAGCGGCTCCAGGAGCTGCTCGACACGTTGAAGTCGGGAAAGTGACGGGAGCGGAAATACTCGGAGGGGCGCGGCCAGACGAAGGTCGCGCCCACCGAGGGCGGCAAATTTCTGCGCATCGACTAGCGCGAGGAGATTGAGCAAGATGGCACCAGCTGGGAGGTCGACTTCGACTTCACCGACCAGCCCCGAGGCGTACATAGCGTCGGCGCCCAAAGCGGCGCAGCCGCACCTCCGGCAGCTCCGTGCGCTGATCCGGCAGCTCGCGCCGAAAGCCGAAGAGAGGATCAGCTACGGGATCGTCGGCTACTTCTATCCCACCCGGATGATCTATTTCGGCGGCCACGCGAAACACGTCGCGCTGTACCCGGCTGGAGAGGCCCGGGGCCTGGAGAAATATCTCTATGGCGCGTCGACGTTGCGGTTCCCACTCGACGAGCCGCTGCCCATGGCGAAGATCAAGTCCCTGGTCAGATCGCGGGTCAAGGAGTACGAGGCCGCCGCGAAGGGGAAACGAGATGCGGAAGCCGCTCGCGGTTCTGGGAGCGCTCGATCAAAGCCATGAGCCTTCGTTCCCGGGTCTCGTCTCGCTTCGCGCTCATCACCCAGAACGCCGCAGTCTTGCGGTAAGACGGCGGCTGCGCCTCGAAGAACGTCCAGGCAAGCTTGTGCTTGCGGAACTCCGCCTCGCGCGCCGCGTCGAATCCGCGAGACCGGTTCTCATACGAATAGATTCGTGAACGAGCTTCGTCGCGCTTCTCGAACGCGGCGCGGCCCGCCGGATGCACGAGACCCATCGCCTCCAGCTCGCCGAAGCGCTTGATGTTGATCGCGCTCCAGACGCTTCGCTTACGACGTGGGGTGATCCGCTGCGCGGAGCGGTCGTCGTCGAGCGAGTAGCGCACGCTGTCGATCCACCCGAAGCAAAGCTCCTGGTCGACAACCTCCTGCCACGTGACCGACGGGCGGCCCGTGCGTTTGCGGTGGTAGCCGAGCCAGAGCTCGGTCGCGGAGTCGTGGTTGGCCTGGAACCACGCGCGAAGCTCGGCCGGGGTGGCGAAGAAGAGGACGTTCTGAGGTGTCGGCATGGCCAAGCAATCTACCGGTGCGGCATCCTTACCGGCGTGAGTCAAACGCCGGGCACGCGGCGCCGGTTGGCCGACCTGTCCGGCACCAGCCCGGATCGGCTGTCGGGCATTTCGGACGGCATCTTCTCGGTCGGCATGACCTTGCTGCTCGTCCTGGGTCTCGCGGTCCCTGTCTTGAATGGCGCCGGCACCACCGAGGCCCAGCTGTGGGACGGATTGCAGAAGCTCGGCCCGAGCCTCCTCGTGTACACGCTGAGCTTCATGACCCTTGGGATCTTCTGGTTGGGCCAGGGCACGCAGCTTGCCCACCTCGCCCGCAGCAACCGGAACTACATGTGGATCCATCTCCTGTTTCTTTTCGCCGTGACCCTGGTGCCTTTCTCGACGCTGCTCCTCGCCCGCTACTACTGGCTGCGGATCGCGCTGATCGAGTACTGGCTCAACATCGTGCTGCTCGGCGGTGCCTTGCTCTGGGGCCTCCTCTACGGGCTCCGCGCCAACCTCTTTCGGGAGGAAGGCAGGGCCGAGATGGCGCACCTGATGCGTGGGCGCATCCTGATCGCCCAGTCCCTGTATGCGATCGCGACGGCCCTCTGCCTGATCTTTCCGACCTGGGTCAGCATCGCGCTCATCGTGCTGATCCAGCTCAACTACGTGCTTGCACCCAGGATCCCGGGTCTGCAGCGCTTCTAGCCGACGGAACCTCGATGCCGCGTGAATAGAATGCCCGCTGTGATTCGGGACGCCCAGCCGCGTGGCGCGCTGACCGGAAGGGTCGCGGTGGTGGTCGGAGGCGCGAGCGGCATCGGCCGAACCGCGGCGCGGGGGCTGGCCCGCCAGGGCGCGCGCGTAGTCATCGCCGACTTCGACGCCGAGCGGTTGGAGCGCACGGTCGATGAGATCCTGCACCTCGCCGGCGCCGATGCCGCGCTGGCCCTTCCGACCGACGTCCGCAGCGATTCCTCCGTCCGGTCCCTCGCCGCCGACACCATCAAAGCCATGGGCGGCGTGGACATCCTGATCAACATGGCGGGGGTGTTCCTCCAGGGGCCGCTCGAGCGCATCAAGCCGGGTGACTGGAGGTGGATGCTGGAGACCAATCTCCTCGGTACCGTGCGCGCGACGCTTGCGTTTCTGCCGCACATGGTCGGCCGCGGCGCGGGTCACATCGTCAACGCGATCAGCACCGGTGACACGCCGGTGACCGTGGCCTACGACAGCGGCGCGGCGGCCGTTGCCGCATTCACCAGGGGCCTGGCCGCGGAGATGGAAGGCAAGGGTGTTCGCGTGTCCCTTTTCACGATCGGCCCGGACGGTCCCCGCATAGGACGCAACACGCGCTCGCGGGGAATGGGCCGGCTCCTTCACCCCACCGACGATCTCGAAGAAGCCTCGACCCCGGATGGAAAGCTCGTCGACGAGCTGATCGGGATCATCGATCGATGAACGTCCCGACCGACCTTCTTTCCAGCATCGGGATCTGCGTCGGCTTCGCCGCCCTGATCGCCGCGGTGACGTGGCGCTTCCGCCAGCCGCTGATCATCGCCTACCTCGCGACCGGGGTGATCATCGGCCCGATCGGCCTTGGGTTCATCAAGGACCAGAGCAGCATCTCGACGGTGGCGGAGATCGGACTGATCCTCCTGCTGTTCGTGATCGGCCTCGAGATCGACCTGCGCAAGATGGCTGCGGGCGGCGCGGCCGTCTTGCTCACAGGGGCGCTGCAGGTCCCGATCTGCGTGGCCCTCGGCCTCGCGTTCTTCTACCTCTTCGGCGTGCAGAACGGCCCGCACGACTACGCGCTCCTGTACCTGGCGGCCTGCATGAGCCTCTCCAGCACGCTCGTCGTGGTCAAGATCCTCAACGACAAGTTCGAGCTGGACACGCTTCCGGGCCGCATCACGCTGGGCGTGCTCGTCATCCAGGACCTGTGGGCGGTCGCGATGCTCGCGGTGCAGCCCAACCTCGTCAACCCGAACCTGGTCCCGCTTCTCGGATCGCTGTGGCGCGGCGCGCTCCTGGTGGTGGGTGGCTTCGCCATCTCGAAGTACGTGCTGCCGCACCTGTTTCGCATGGTGGCCAAGGCGCCAGAGCTGGTGCTCGTCTCGGCGCTCGGCTGGTGCTTCTTCCTCGCCGGCGCGGCGAGCCTGATCGGACTGTCGCGCGAGATGGGCGCCCTCATCGCGGGCGTGAGTCTTTCGACCTTCCCCTACAACTACGACGTCGTCGCGAAGGCGGTGAGCATCCGCGACTTCTTCGTCACGTTGTTCTTCGTTGCGCTCGGCATGCAGATCACCATTCCGAGCCTCAAGGTGCTCGAGCTCGCGCTCGTCGCTTCTGCCTTCGTGATCGTCAGCCGCGTGGTCGTCGTGCCCATCCTCTACGCGCTGCGCCTCGGGTTGCGTACGAGCATCGTGCCCGCGATCAACCTCGCGCAGGTCAGTGAGTTCTCCATCGTCATCGCGTCGTTGGGGGTGACCCTGGGACAGATCAAGCAGGACGTGCTGACGATCGTGATCATCACTTTCGCGCTCACGTCGGTGGTGTCGACTTACATGATCAACTTCAGCCACCGCATCCAGGCCGTCCTCACGTCGGTCTTCAAGGCCCTCGGTCTGAAGGACCTCGACGCCGGCCGCGAGGAGATCGCCGAGGACCTGCACCAGCCGGTGATCTTCCTCGGCTTCTTCCGCGACACCAGCTCGATCCTCTACGAGTTCGAGCACGAGGGCACGGCGAAGGAGGCGCGCGAGTTCGTCGAGAAGATCCTCGTCATCGACTTCAACCCCACGGTCCTGCGCGAGCTGCGCCGGAAGAAGATCAAATGCATCTACGGCGACATCGCGCACTCCGACACGCTGCGCCACGCCGGCGTCGAGCACGCGACGCTTGTCGTCTCCAGCATCACCGACGACGTGCTGCGTGGAACCAGCAACCTCCGCCTCATGAAGACGGTGCACAACCACGCTCCGGATGCGCACGTCGTGCTGACGACCGAGCACATCCCCCAGGCGCTGCACTTCTATGAGGAAGGCGCCGACTTTGTTTTCATCCCGCGCCTGTACTCGGCCGCCGCTTGCGCCCGGATCCTGCGCAAGGGTCTGGCCGGTGGGTTCGCCGAGGTCCGATCTCAGGCGATCGAGCACCTTTCCCAGCGCCAGGAGGTCCTCGCCTGATACGCGATAGTCGCGACTATCCTGCCTTTTCAGCGGCCAACATCCGCGTTAGTCGCGACTATCGCGGGGTTCGCAGCGTGCCGGCGTAACGGCGGCCCGTATCCTCGCGGTGTGGACACCGCCCGCCTGAGCCCCCTCGAAACCCTCGCCAGGACTTACGTCCGGGCGGTTCCCGAGCATCCCGCTGACGACGGCCTGTTCGGCCCCGACAGCGTCGTCTGGCGCCTCAACCGCGACCGCTGCTTCCCGCTCGCGGGCATGCGCTCGCTCATGGTCCAGGCCCTGCATCCGCTCGCCATGGCAGGCGTGGCCCAGCACAGCACCTGGAAGCAGGACCCGTTCGGCCGGCTCGCGGCGACCAATAGCTACCTCCTGACCACGACCTACGGCGACACCGCATCCGCGCTCGCGGCGGCGGCGTGGGTGCGCAAGATCCACGTCCACGTCCGCGGCACCGATCCAGAGACCGGCCTGCCCTACAGCGCGGAGGATCCGTCTCTGCTGTTGTGGGTCCACGCGGGAATGGTCGACTCGGTCGTCGAGGTGGTCCAGCGCTACGGCCGCCCGATCGAGGCGGCAGACGCCGACCGCTACGTGGCCGAGATGGTCCGGTTCGCCGAGATCGTCGGCGTGCCGCGCGAGGAGGTGCCCTCGACCGCGAAGTCGCTGCGCGCGTACCTCGAAGCGGTCGAGCTGCGCCAGGCAACTCCGGCCGCGAAGGAAGCGATCGGCATCGTGCTCGACCCTCCGGGCCTGGATGCCGACACGCGCGACCTGTGGCACGACCTCGGCCAGGTGGCCGTGGGTACGCTCCCGGACTGGGCCCGTGAGATGTATGGCTTCGAGGCCCCGCCGCCCGCTGTCATGGAGCGGGAGCCTGTCCGCCAGCTGCTCGGTGCGTTCGACCTCGCGTTCGAGTCGCTGCCTGGCGTGCTCGAGGCGCGCCAGCGGATCGAGCTTCGCACGCGACGATGAGCGCAGCCACTCCCGCCATGCGGCAGTCGCGGGTCGGCCGCGGCGCGGCCCTTGCGAGACTCGCCCTCCGCATCGGCGGGCGCTACGTCGCCCGCTCGCCGCGCCTGATCTTCGCCTCCGTCGAGCGCCGCAAGGAGCTGCGCCACGACCTCGCGTTCCGTTCCGCCGACGACGTGGCGGAAGAGCTCGGCGCGATGAAAGGCGTGCTGATGAAGCTTGGTCAGATGGCGAGCTACATCTACGAGGACATGCCGCTGACATTTCGCGCGGCCATGTCGCGCCTCCAGCACAGGGCGCCCCCGATGACGCCGGCGCTGGCCGCGGCGGTGATCAGCGAAGAGCTTGGCGGCGCGCCGCAGGAAGTCTTCCAGCAGTGGGACGAGCTGCCGTTCGCGGCCGCGTCCATCGGCCAGGTGCACCGCGCGATCACAAGAGACGGCAGGGCGGTCGCGGTGAAGGTGCAGTACCCAGGCATCGCGCGCAGCATCACCTCCGACCTGCGCAATGTCGGGCTGCTGCGGCGCATCGTCGGCGTCGCGTTTCCGGGCCTGGACACGCGGTCGTTCGTCGACGAGGTCGCCGAGCGCCTGCAAGAAGAGGTCGACTACGTTCGCGAGGCGACGAGCCAGGAGATGTTCGCGCGCTACTACGACGGCCATCCCGTCATCCGCGTGCCCCACGTGGTGTCCGAGCTGAGCACGTCGCGCGTGCTCACGAGCGAGCTCGACTCCGGCGCGTCTTTTGACGACCTGCTCACGTGGCCGCAGCACGAGCGGGACCTCGCCGCCGAGACCATGCACCGCTTCGTGTTCCGCAGCCTCTACCGCCTCCATGCGTTCAACGGCGATCCGCATCCCGGCAACTACCTCTTCCACCGCGGCGGCCGCGTGACCTTCCTGGACTTCGGCCTCACCAAACTCTTCACCGACGACGATCTCGCGCCGCTGATCGACGCGGTGCGCTTCCTGGTCTTTGAGCGGGACTACGAAGCCTTCCGCCGGTCGCTGGAACGCGCCGGCTTCCTCAAGCCGGGGGCGCCCGTGCCAACCCAGGTCGTGGTCGATCGTTTCGGCCAGTTCTACGGCACGGTGCTGCAGGATGCGCCGATGACGATCACACCGGCCTACGCGAGCGCGATCGTGCGCCGTTTCTTCGATGCCCGCGGGCCGCTCGCGCCGTATTCGGACGTTCCGCGCGAGTACGTGATCATGCAGCGCATCAACCTCGGCCTGTACGCCGTGCTCGGCAGCCTCAACGCGACCGCCAACTGGCGCAGGATCGCCGAGGAGATCTGGCCGTTCCGCAACGGACCGCCCTCGACCCCGATCGGCGAGGCCGAGGCGCGATGGGAGGCAAGCCGGCGAACCGCGCCTTGAGCGACCCCAAGCTCGTGCTTTTGTTCGACGGAACTTGAGGTGTTTGAACCCGCGGCGCGCGCTGGATCCGCCGGCGCGACCGGGCCGGCCGTGTGCTGGCCGTCGCCAACCAGAAGCCAGGTGTGATCGAGCGGTACGGAATCACGCGCGAAGAGGCTGATCGCACGGCGTGGACGATCGACCGCGACGGCCGCCGTCAGGAGGGAGCGGCGGCGATCGCACGAGTCTTCGACGCGCTCGGCGGCGGCTGGCGAATTCCGGCGATGGCGTACCGGGTACCGCCGATAGGGTGGAGCCTGGACGTTTTCTATCGCTGGTTTGCTCCCAGGCGCGGGAAATTTCGACGGTTGGGCGTCAAGCCCGAGTGGCCGCCAGTGGAGTGAGTAGCCTCCTCGCACCAGAGCACGTCGGCGCGCTGGTGGTGATAGCCGCGTGCATCGCAGGCGTCGTGGTCGCCGCACGAAGGCGTCCAGGGCCGTGGCTGAGGGTGTTCGCAATCGTCCTCGTCGTCGATGAGATCAGCTGGTGGGTCTACCTGGCCACAGGTGGCGGCGAGCCCGGACAGCGCGCGCAACCACTGCCCCTGCAGCTGTGCGACGTCGCCATCTTCGTCGCCGCCGCGGCGTTGTGGACGCGCAGCAGGCTGCTGGTCGAGGTGACGTATTTCTGGGCGCTCGCCGGAACGCTGCAGGCGATCCTGACGCCCGACCTGCCGCAGCACTTTCCGAGCTATCCATACTTCCAGTACTACATCGCGCACGGCGGAGTCGTCGGCGCGGCGCTGGTGCTCGTGGTCGGACTCCGACTTCACCCGCGCTCATGGGCATTGGTCAGGGTGGCGGCGCTGACCGTCCTGTTCGCGGCGCTCGTGGGGCTGGTCGACATCGCGACCGGCGCCGATTACCTTTACCTGCGCGCCAAGCCTCCGAGCCCGACTCCGCTCGACCTGCTCGGGCCCTGGCCCGTCTATCTGGTTGGGGCTGCGCTCGTCGGCTTTGCCTTGTTCGCTGTTCTCGACGCGCCGTTCCGGATCACTCGATCGGGGCCCCGTAGCGCTCCGCTGAAGCAACCTCGTTGAGGGGCTTGCGCTTCTTCCTGCCGAGCACCCGCCGCCTCGGATAACCGAGCGGCACCACCGCGAGGACCTCGTACGTGTCAGGGAAGCCGAACTCGGCGCGTACGTTGTCCAGCCCAAATCCCGTCCAGTTGGAGGCGACGCCGTCGCCCCAGGCCGCGAGCATCATCGACTGGATCGCGCGGCTTGCGTCCGATACGCCGACGCGGCTCTCCTTCTCGTACGCGACGATCACCGCCGCAGCTGCGTTGGCGATGTAGGGTCCGGTGCGGACAAGCGAGCCGAGCTTGCGGAGGCCGTCACGGCTCCGCACAAGCACGAAGTGCCAGGGCTGGCGGTTGCCACCGCTGGCGGTAAGGCGGCCGGCCTCCACGATCCGGAGCGCGATGTCGTCCGGCAGCTCCCGGCCGTCGTACTCGCGCACCGCCAGGATTGTGCTCACAGCTTCAAATACATCGTTCGGCATACCGAAATTGTCTTAGGTTATGCGGCGGCGAGATGGAACAATCGAAACCGGCCGAGCGCCGAGTGGAAAGGCGGATCAGCAGTCCAGAGCATCGAGCTCAGTACCAGGCCGCCAAGGACGCACCGACGGAACACAAACCGCGCCTCATCACCTCGCGGTCGGTGGCTCCTCAGGTCCACGGCGCCGGGCCGCTCGGCAGCTTCAACACCTGGCTGGCCGTCAGCATCACCAGGAGCGTCGGCACCATGTGGGCCGCCTACATCTTCACCTTGATCGCGATCGGTGGAGCAGTCGCGGTGGTTACCTCGAACGCATTCCTGACCGCCCTGAGCGTTCTGATCAGCCAGACCTTCCTGCAGCTGGTGCTGCTGCCAATCATCATCGTCGGCCAGAACGTGATCTCGGCCAGCCAGGACGCGCGTGCCGAGGCCGACCACCTGACGCTGACCACACTGCACGCCATCAACGTCCAGCAGCTCGAGATCCTGAAGCAGGCCCGCAAGATGCTCGAGCAGCAGGAGAAGATCCTGACGCTGCTGCACGAAAGGACGGCATCTCTTCCCGCCAGCGGACCGGGTGGCTGAGCAGCACGACCCAGGGTCCTACCTGAAGGCGACCCTGGAAAGCCAGCCCGCCGAGCTGGCAAGGCTCCTGGCCGACGACTCCGCCGCGCGCGCGGCCGACCGTCTTCGCGGCTGCAGGCGGATCTTCCTCGCCGGCACCGGGACCAGCTTTCACGGCTCGCTCGCGGGCCAGTTCATGTTGCGCAGCGCCGGCCTCGACGCGTGGGCGGTGCGGGCGTTCGAGCTCGCGAATTACCCGCCCGCGCTCCGACCAGACGACGGGCTGATCCTCCTCAGCCACCGCGGCAGCAAGCGTTTCAGCCGCAACGCGCTCGACGGATTTGCCAGGGTGTCCAGGCACTGGGTCGCCATCACTGGCGAGGGCTCGCCGATGGAAGGAGACGGGGTCGTCCGGACCGTCGAGCAGGAGAGGTCCCCGGTGCACACGGCAAGCCACAC
>DASZJK010000002.1:0-6297 GCA_035948155.1 Candidatus Dormiibacterota bacterium | reverse complement strand
GGCGGCACGGCCATCGCCGCCGCGTTGCTCGTAGTCGCGCTCATCGCCGGTCTGATCCTGGGGGGGCGAATTCTGCGTGATCTCCACAGCACGCCTGTGCCGGCGATCAACCAGGGTGAGCTGAAGAAGCTGGAGGCGCGGCCGTTGCTGACCATGCCCGCCATGCCTTCCGACGGCGTCTGCCCCGCCGGCCCGGTGGCCGGAAACTTCATGGGCGGTTACGCGACCGGGGATGGTCCGATGAGGCTCATCCTCGGCTATCCGGTGACGACGTTCCGAACGGGCTGGGGCACCTGGACGCAGACGTACTTTCTCGTCAGCCCCGCGACGAAGGGCCTGTTTCTGGTGCGAGCCCGGGATCTCAAGTCCGGGGAGACGGTCTACTTCGCCGGCAACCTGAGCGGCATCGCCGATGCGCAGTTCGGACGAGCGATCCTGGGCGGCGTAGTGGCGGGCCAAGACCATGTAAACGGACAGCGGGCCGACCTGCACCCTGAGCTCGTGATCAATGCATCGGCGCCGTCGGACTTTGTCAAAACGCCTAACAAACCACCCCTGTGGGGAGCGTACGTCGGCTATTCAGGCGGAGCGTCGGGGTGCATCTCCTTCCAGGTCGACTACGACGACTCCACCGAGACCTTTGTCTATGGCTACTGACGCGGAACCAAACCACCCCCTCATTCGTATTCACCTCAGATGGGCGACGGAAGGGGCGAAACTATAATCGCGGGAGTGGGAGCAGCCGACGCCGTAACAAGAGTCGCCGATTCATTCCTGACCAACGTCAGCCGCGCCATCGTCAATAAAGACGAAGAGATCAAGCTCTGCCTGGTCACGCTCCTGTGCGAGGGCCACCTCCTCATCGAGGACGTCCCGGGCGTCGGCAAGACGATGCTGGCCAAGTCCCTCGCCAGGTCTCTGGACTGCACCTTCCGCCGCATCCAGTTCACGCCCGACCTCCTTCCGTCGGACGTGACCGGGGTAAGGGCCTACAACCAGAGGACCAACGACTTCGAGTTCCGGCCGGGGCCGGTCTTCGCCCAGATCCTGCTCGCGGACGAGATCAACCGCGCGAGCCCCAAGACTCAAGCCGCGCTGCTCGAAGCCATGGAGGAGCGCCAGGTCACGATCGACGGTGACACGCACATGCTGCCCAAGCCCTTCATGGTCATGGCGACGCAGAACCCGGTCGAATATTCGGGCACCTTTCCGCTGCCCGAGGCGCAGCTCGACCGCTTCCTCATGAAGGTGAGGCTCGGCTACCTCACCGAGAAAGAGGAGGCGAACCTGCTCAACCAGCACAAGGTCGAGTCGCCGATGGACGAGCTTCAGCCGGTCGTCTCACCCAACGAGCTCAGGGCGGCGCAGCAGGCGGTGCGGGAGGTCTTCGTCAAGCCGGAGCTTCGCGAGTACATCGCGCGGCTCGTCGGCCGGACGCGCGGCAATCCCGAGGTTGCGCTCGGCGCCAGCACCCGCGGGACTCTGCATCTCTATCACGCAAGCCAGGCGCTCGCCGCCATCCAGGGGCGCAACTTCGTGCTGCCCGATGACATCAAGGCGCTGGCCGAGTCAGTCCTTGCGCACCGCATCATCCTGCGGCCGAACGCGGAGATGCAGGGCCAGAGCGCGGGTAAGCTCGTGGCCGGCCTCCTCGAGCGCGAGCACGTGCCCCAGATGGCCTACGACGGGTGACGAAGACCCAGTAGGGCCAACCTCATGAGCAAGGTCGCTCTCGCCGCCGCCCTCGGGATGCTGCTCTTCTTCACCTACCTGACGTCGATTCGCCAGGCGTACGCATTCACGTACGGCCTCTGCCTCCTGTTCGTGGTCGCGTGGATCTGGCCGCGTCTTGCGATCCGTGGCGTGAGGGTCACGCGCAAGGTCGATCCCGGCTCGCCCACCGTCGGTGAGGTCTTCGAGGAGACGTTCGAGGTCCGGCGCAAAGGCTGGGTCCCGGCGCCGTGGGTGGAGGTGCGCGACCTCAGCCAGATCAACGACTACCAGCCCGGCCGCGTCATCTCGCTCGGCAACGAGCTCGTGCGCTGGAAGGCGCGAGGCGTCTATCGCCGCCGCGGCTGGATGGCCCTCGGTCCGACATCACTGAAGGTCCGCGAGCCGTTCGGCCTCTTCGAGCGCGAGATCAAGATCACGCAGCGCACGTCGATCCTCGTGTACCCGCGCGTTCGTCCCGTGCCCGACCTGGTGACGCCGAGCGCCCAACAGGTCGGCAGCACCACCGCCTCCGGCGCCTGGTCCGACTACCCGCCCGAGACCGGGGGCGTGCGCGACTACACGACCGGTGACAGCTTCGGCCGCATCCACTGGCTGCTCTCGGCGAAGTACCAGCGGCTGATGTCCAAGACCTTCGAGCAGCCGCTGACGACCGACCTCTGGATCCTGCTCGACCTCGACCGCGCGGTCCACTTCGGGCAGGACGAGGAGTCGACGCTGGAGTACGGCGTGAGCCTCGCGGCGTCGCTCTCGGCGCAGGTGCACAGCCGGGGCCGCCAGGTGGGCCTCATCGCGAACGATTCGCGCGGCACCGTGCTGGAACCTCACCGCGCGGTGAGGCAGGACCGTCTGATCCTCGACTACCTCGCCGTCTGCCAGGCCGACGGCCGCACGCCGCTGACGCAAACGCTGGCGTGGGACAGGATCCGCCGCCTGCCCAGACGCGCCATCGCGGTGATCACGCCGAGCGCCGACCCCGCGTGGGTGCGGTTGCTCCAGGCGGTGCGCGGCAAGCGCTCGACATTGATCGTCTTCTATCTGGACGGTGCCAGCTTCGGCGGGCCCGACCAGAACGTCAGCTTCGACCTGGGCCAGGACGTCGATCTGTACGTTGTCCGCAAGGGCGATGACTTCGCCCGGTTGATGAGGACCCGCGATGCGATCCGTATCGCCTAGCAATCCGCTGTTCCGGCCGGGGGACGTCGACGTCGGCGCTATGCGGTCGGCCGTGTGGGATCGTGGGCGCGACTGGCTGGGTGGCGGCCGGTTCTGGTCCGCCGTGATCGTCCTTCTCCTCACGCTCGCGGTCTCCAAGTCGACCGCCACCGTCCAGTGGGTCCCAGGTATCGACGTGGTCGTACCGATCGCGATCCTCGCGGCGGCGTTGATGTCGGTCTTCGCGCTGCTGCCGATCGCCGAGCCGATCGGGCTGGGCGTCGGCGCGCTGGCAGGCCTCGTCGCCGCATTCGTGGGCGCGTGGCCGAAGATGCACGCTTCGCACCCGTCCGACGTGCTCGGCTCGCAGTTGGTCAACGTGTGGTGGTCGCGCATCCAGGACGGCAGCGCATCTCAGGATCCGTCCTTCTACCTGCTGCTCATCTGCCTGCTGATGTGGGTGACGGGCGGATGGCTCGCGTGGTGTGTTCTGCGCTGGCGCAAGCCGATGCTCGGGCTGGTACCCGGCGCGGCTGCGTTCGCCACCAACGTCCTCAACTTCCCGACCGACCAGAACGGGTATGTGCTTGCGATCCTCGTGCTGACCCTGGCGCTCCTGCTGTGGACCAACTACACGACGTCGATCTCGAACGCTGGTCGCGCCAGCGTCAAGCTCACCGGCGACGCGAAGTGGGATTTCTGGGAAAGCGGGCTCGTCGCGATGGCCGCCCTGATCGTGCTCGGCATCATGCTGCCGCCGCTGTCGACAACCGACCGTACGCTCGACCTCGAGTCGAGCGCCTTCACGAGCTGGGCGCAGCTGCAGCAGCGCCTCAACAACGTTGGCTCCTTCACCACGACCGCGAGCGGCCATGGGGTGACCGGTTTCACCGACCAGGTGAAGCTGAGCGGCGCCCTCAAGCAGAGCCGGGATGTCGTGTTCGAGTGGACGGTCAAGGGCGACTACGCCGGGCCGAAGTACTTCCGCGGCATCAACGAGACGTTCACCGCGGGCCGGGAGTGGCGCTATCCGCCGCAAGACGGGTTCCAGCAAGTGATCGCCAGCAACGCGTTCCCCGACTACCAGGAGAGCTATCAGAAGCTCGCTGGGGCAACGATCGACATCACGATGCGCGCTCCCCCGACGGGGTTCTCCAACGTAGTCTTCTATCCGGGCCTGCTCTATCGAATCAATCGCACCACCCTTGCGAGACAGGTCCCGCTCCCTTCCAGCCTCGCCGACAACTCGCTCGAGTCGATCGACCGGCTCGATAGCATCCAACGGAACAATTCCGTCGGCACCTACGTGGTGGAGGCTGATTTCTCGACGGCGACCCAGAGCGACCTCGAGAGCGCAGGCACCGCTTACCCCGACTGGTTGGCGTCGTTCATGCGGTTGCCCAGCACGGGCTACCGCACTCCTGACGTCCAGGCCGCCATCCACAACAAGGCGGAGGAGATCGTGCAGGCGGCCGGGGCGAGGACTCCCTACGACATGGCCGCCGCCATCGAGAGCTACCTTCGCAACCACAGCAACTTCAAGTACTCCCTCGACGCCGTGCCAGCGCCGGGAGTTGATCCAATCTACTGGTTCCTCTTCGACAGCAAGGTGGGGTACTGCGAGTTCTTCGCCACCTCCATGGGCGACATGCTTCGCTCGCTCGGCATCCCGACCCGGCTGGTGAACGGATTCGGACCCGGCACCTTCAACCCGCAGACGGAAAGCAACGTGGTGCGCGGTGAGGACGCGCACACGTGGGTCGAGGTCTACTTCCCGAACTACGGTTGGATTCCGTTCGAGCCAACGCCCGACGACCTCGGCCTGTACCAGCCGATCCCACGCGGCCAGACCGGCACCAACCCGTGCTTCCGCGACTCGAACTGCGACCCGAGCCAGATCGTCGCCGGGACGACGGGCGGCACGCTCCCCACGCCAAAGACCCGCCCAGGCCTGATCGATCCGAACGTCGGCGTCGGCGGGCCGGGCATCACGGTTCAGTCGATCAGCGGCAGTCTCCTGAGCAAAGTCATCGGGGTGCTCGTCGCGCTCCTGCTTTTATCGCTCGTCGCGGTGCTGCGCTATCTCCGTCCGCGTTCGGTGATGTCCGTATGGAAACGCATGCTCGTCCTCGCGCATCTGGCCGGCGCCGAACGCCGGCCGGGCGAGACCCCTCTGGAGCTCGGCCGGCGGTTGCAGAGAACGTTCCCCGAAGCCGCCGATCCGATGCGCGACCTGACGGGAGCGTTTGTGATCGCCGCCTACGCGCCGCCGGAGGAGGCGGCCCAGCAGCGCTCGCCCGTCATGGAATCGTGGGTGGCCCTGCGGCCGATGCTGCTGCGCCGCGTGCTCGCGCGCCTCAGACCGAGACCGCTCTAATCTCTTTCGCGTGGCAGCGGTCGCCGGGAAGACGTACCCGGCGGTGCAGATAGAGATCGACCCCGACCGCGTGGCGGAGTTCGCGCGCGCGATCGGCGCCGACCCGGACGAGGGGGTGCCGCCGACGTACGCAGCCGTCTACTCGCTAGGCGTGACGGTGCCGAAGCTCTTCGGCGACGATGAGGCCGCGATCGATTTCGCCCACCTGCTGCACGCCGAGCAGGAGTTCGAGTGGACGCGCCACCCACGGGCAGGCGAAACGGTGACGTCAACCGGTCGCGTCGCCTCCGACGTCAGCCGCCGCGGGATGCGTTTTGTGGGCTTCGAAAGCGAAACGGCGGACGCTTCCGGCGCTCCGGTGTGCAGGTCTCGGGCTCTTTTCATCATCCGGTCGTGACAGAACGAAAAGTCACGTTCACCAGGGAGCAGATCGCCGCCTACGCGGAAGCCGGCGGCGACCACAATCCGATCCACCTCGACGACGACTTCGCCCGCAGCGTCGGCCTGCCCGGTGTCATCGCGCATGGCCTCCTGCAGATGGGCATCCTAGGGACGGTCGCGGCCGAGGCGGCCGGCGGGCCCGGTCACCTGAAGCGGTTGCTCGTCCGCTTCGCGGGCATGGTGCTGCCGGGCGACACGGTCACCTTCACGGCGACGCCGGACGGCGAGGGCAGGCTCGAGCTGAGCGCGGTCAACCAGAAAGGAGAGGCGGTACTGACGAAGGCGAGCGCCGACTACGAAACATGACCCTGGAGTTCTCGCTAACCGATGAGCAGCGTGCGATCAGCCAGTTGGCGCACGAGTTTGCGGAGAAGGAGATCCGCCCGGTCGCCGCTTACTACGACGAGACCGAGGAGTTTCCGTACGAAGTCGTCAAGAAGGCGCACCGGCTGGGGCTGAGCCCGGCCGCGTTCCTGCCCGAGGAGTACGGCGGACAGGGCCTCGACTTCCTGACCGAGCTCATCCTCAACGAGGAGCTGAGCTGGGGATGCGCCGGCATCGCGGTGTGCATCCAGTCGATGGCGCTTGCGATG
>DASZJK010000001.1:0-5932 GCA_035948155.1 Candidatus Dormiibacterota bacterium | reverse complement strand
CCCGCGACCTTGAAGTTGACGTTGGCCTGCTGCTGCGGCTCCACGTTGCCCGAGCCGATGACGCTCGCGGTCACGGTGCGCCGCGCCACGGTGTAGAGGTTGAGCGCGTTCCCCGCGTTCTTGGTCGGCACGAACATGTCGCGGTAGATCAGCGTGCCGAGGACAAGGGCGACGATCGCGAGCCCCGCGACGACAAGGCGCGTCCTGTTCAAAAGACCAGACAACTAACTCCCTCCGTCAGAGATTCACCAGGCGAGGTCGGCGAAAGACCAGCCGGCCGAGGATCCAAACCGCGTCACGACCGTGAGACCGAGGCCGGCCACCGCGATGGCCGCGAAGGCGATGACGCCCGCGTACGGGATGACCGCAAGGTCGAAAACCACGAGCGCGCCTGCCAGCGCGGCGATCAACGGATGCACGTCGGGCAGGTGAAGCCGGTCGTGGAGCAGGCGCCCGATCGCTAGCGAGATGCAGCCGACCCCGAACAGCGCGGCGACCAGCACCACCGCCAGCACGAGCGGCACGACCGCGAGAAAGAGAAGCGTGAATCGGAGCAGCGTCACCGCGCCGAGGGTCAGCAGGACGAGAATCAAGCCGGCGCCGAGCGCGATCGCGGGACCGGGGCTCGCCTCGAGCCGTTCCACCGCGTTGCGCGCGCGCCGCGGAAACAGGATGAGACCCGCAAGCGCCAGCAGGACGAGGCCCGCGCCATTGGTCAGGAACGCGCGCACCGCCTGGTAGGGGCTGAGCGGACCGATCCCGACGAGAGGCGCCTCGAACACCAGCTTGTCGCCGACTCGCGTTCGGTCGAAGCGCAGCGTCTGCGTGGGCGGCAACTTCGCGTACGGCCCAGGCCCAACGATCACCTGGGCCATCGGGTTCGGCCACCGCCGGTCGGCGGCGATGTCGGCGACAGCAAGGACGATGCCCGCGACCGCGAGCGCACCGATCAAGATCGCCCAGCCGTAGCGCCGGAGAGTCACGCGTGGCGTCTGCTGGTCAGCCCGGCCGGGGCGATGCGAATCAGGATTGAGAGGTGATAGCCCGCGACGGCCGTGAGCGCGATCAACGCGACGAGCAGGAGGACGTCGACGGGCGGCACGCTGGGCAGCTGCCCTGAGCCCGACCCCCAACCGGCCAGGCCCTGGAGATCGCCGAAGATCCCCGACGCGATCGTGCTCAGTCCGTCGAGGCCAGAGAGATACCAAAGGATGAAGGTCACGAGCACCGCTTCAGGCGCGAGCAGCGTCCACGCCTGACGCGCGACCGCGCGCGGCGGCCCCACGGCGCGCATGACGTCCGCCACGAACGTGTCGCGGGGCGGCGGACTGGCTAGAGCCTTCAGGCGAAAACGAAGGGAGATCGCCTGGTCATGCTGGCGCCGGCACTCGCCGCAGGCCGCCAGGTGCTCGCGCACAGCCGCAGCGAGCTCGGGGCTCAGCTCGCCGTCGACATAGGGCTCCATCAGGACGCGCACGCGCGCGCACGCGAGGACCTCGCTCACGCTAGATCTCCCCGCTTTCCTCGGCTTCCGCGAGCGAGTTGCGGAGCTGCGCCCGCGCTCGGTGCAGCCGCGACTTGATCGCCGGCACCGAGGAGTTGAGGCTGTGGGCCACCTGCTCGAGCGAGAGGTCGGCGTAGTAGTGGAGCAGGACGGGCAGCCGGTACGAGGGATCGAGCTGCGACAGGGCCTGGACCAGCGCGGGGTCGTGCCTCGGGAGCGCGGACGCTTCGTCGGCCAGCTCCTCACTGGCTTCGGCGGGGAGCGGCACGCGCTTGCGCCGGTAGTTGATCGACGTGTTGGCCGCCAGCTTCCAGAACCACGGCTCGAAGGGACGGTCGACGTCGAACCGGTCGAGGTTGCGGTAGAGCTTGACGAATATCTCCTGCGCAAGGTCGTGCGCTTCGTCCGAGTCGCGGAGGTGCTGGTAGGCGAAGCCGTAGACGCGTCGCTGCATCCTGCGGATCAGCTCCTCGAAGGCGTCCCTGTCACCGCCCGTCGCCTGCTGCACGAGCTGGCCGGCGGCCAGGCCCTGCATGCCGTCGGCGCTCAAGGCGCGAGGGTCGACGAGGGTCTCGGCATGCATCACGTGTAGCTACCCAGGCTTGGAATTCGCGGTTTCAACCCTGTGAAAACGCTGGGAACCCAGGACCGACTACTTGACGCCGGATATCAGCGTGGTAATATTCCACTCGGAATATGACGACCGAAGTATCCGTGGATCTCTCCCCGCTCGGTCTTTCCATCCTCGAGCTGCTGAACGAGCGGCCGATGCATCCCTACGAGCTCGCGGCCACGATGCGCGAACGCCACCACGACGAGTTCATCCGGCTGAACTTCGGATCGCTCTATCACACCGTGGACTCGCTCGAACGGGCCGGGTGGATCGTCCCGGCCGAGAAGGAAAAGGAAGGCAACCGGCCCGAGCGGACGATCTACCGGCTCACCGACTCGGGACGGGCGATCTTCCTGCAGGTCGTGTCCGAGATCATCGCCCAGCCTCGGCGGGAGTACCCCTACTTCTCCGCCGGGCTCATGTTCATGCACCACCTGGGCGCCGCCACCGCCTCGCAGCTTCTCGAGCTGCGCGCACAGGCTCTTCAAGCGGTTAGCGCAAAGCTTTCACACATCCTCGATGAGCTGTTGGCCGGCGGTCACACGCGCCTGACTCTGATCGAGCTCGAGCACAAGATCGCGACGATCGAGGCAGAGCGCGACTGGGTGCGCAAGATCGCAAAGGAAATCACGGAAGGGAAGCTGGAGTGGAGAGCCGGAATCGATTCCGGCCATGAAAGGTTGAGGAGGAAACATGGCGCAGGCGCGAACTAATCCCTGGTTGGTCTTGCTGGTCTTGACGACCGGCTTTTTCATGATCCTGTTGGACACCACGATCGTCAACGTCGCGATTCCGGCGATGAGCACCGGCCTCAATGCGACGCTGGACCAGATCCTCTGGGTGATCAATGCTTACCTGCTCGTCTACACGGTGCTGCTGATCACCGCGGGACGGTTGGGTGACCTTTTCGGCCAGCGCAATCTGTTCGCGCTCGGGCTGTTCGTTTTCACAGTCGCGTCGGCGCTGTGCGGCCTGTCCCAGAACTCCGACCAGCTGATCGCCGCCCGCATCCTCCAGGGAACCGGCGGCGCGCTGCTGACCCCGCAGACCCTGGCCATCATCACCTCGATATTTCCGCCCGAGCGCCGCGGTGCGGCGTTTGGCATCTGGGGCGGAGTCGCCGGTCTTGCTACGCTCGCGGGCCCGACTGCGGGCGGCGCGATCATCACCTACATCGACTGGCGTTGGATCTTCTACATCAACGTGCCTATCGGAATCCTCGCTCTGGTCGCGACCTTCCTGATCATCCCCGACCTCCGGCCTGGCCGCCGGCACGGTTGGGACATCGTCGGCATCTTCCTCGCGACCGCGGGCTTGCTCGCCATCGTCTTCGGATTGATCGAGGGTCAGAAATACAGCTGGGGCCAGATCGCGTCGTACGGCATCACCATCCCCGAGGTGATCGGGGCCGGCGCCGTCCTGATCGTCCTGTTCCTGATCTGGGAGCGGTTCCAGAGCGAGCCCCTCCTGCCCCTGAATCTCTTTGCAAATCGGAACTTCGCTGTGGCCAACTGGATTGCCGCCGCGATCAGCTTCGGAATGCTCAGCATGTTCCTGCCGTTCACGATCTACCTGCAGTCGGCCCGCGGCTTCACTGCGCTGGTCGCGGGGCTGACCCTGGCTCCGATGTCGGTGACCTCGATGTTCACGGCGCCCTTTGCCGGACGATTCGCCGACAAGGTCGGAGGCAAGTACATCCTGACTGCCGGGATCAGCCTCTTCACGATCGGTATGGCGAGCATTGCCTTGGTGGCCGGACCGGACTCGACGTGGATCAACTTCCTGGTTCCCGCGATCATCGCGGGGGCGGGCATGGGCATGACGTTCGCGCCGATGACGACGGTCGCGATGCGCAACATCGAGCCCCGCATCGCCGGCTCGGCTTCAGCCGTTCTCAACACGATCCGGCAGCTCGGCGCTGTGATCGGCAGCGCGGTTATCGGCGCTGTGCTCCAGAACCAGCTTGCAACCAGTCTGCACGACCAGGCGGTCGGCCACGCGGTGGCGCTTCCGGCTGCGTTCCGGGACCGGTTCGTCGCGATCTTCACCAACGTCTCGTCGAGTGGGTTCAACGTCGGCGCTGGTCAGACAGGCGCCAAGCTTCCGGGCAATATTCCCGCGGCGGTCGCGCAGCAGCTGACATCGCTCGCGCACGACGTCTTCGTCAGCGGCTACATCGACGCGATGAAGCACACCTTCGTACTGCCGATCGTGTTCCTGGCGTTCACAGCGCTGACCACGCTGCTGATCCAACGACGACCACGCCAGGCGACGCAACAGCAACCCGCTGAAGAGATGCGGGCCGCGGCCGGCTAGAGGCGCCCTCCCGACACAAGTTTCAGAATCGCGAGCAGCACGGCAGCGCCGATGAAGGCGACTATGAGGCTGCCCCAGAAGCCGACCGTGCCGCTCGCGCCGAACAGCACACTGAGCAGAAAGCCGCCGATGAGCGCACCCGCGATGCCGACGACGATGTCGGCAAGGCACCCAAAGCCGCGGCCAGCGACCACTCGCGATGCGATCGCGCCCGCGACCAAACCGATCAAGATCCAGGCGATGAACGAGCCCGGGTCGAGCGTGAGTCCGTGCCCGCTGACGATTGTCATTTTCGGAGCCAGTTGGCGATCAACTCGAAGACCTCATCACTGCCCACGTCATTGAAGGGCTCATGGTATCGGCCGTCAAGCATGCGCAGCTCGCTGGCCGGCGCCTTCTGGTGCAGCTCTCGGCTGCTTTCGGGATCGATGAGCCGGTCGGCGGTGCCGGCGAGGATAAGGAACGGCAGCTTGATGTCTCCCGCGTGGTCCAGGTTGTCCTTGCTGGCCCTTCGCCACTCCGCGTACAGACGGGTCGTGATCTTGTTGTGGACGAGCGGGTCGGTTCGGTAGGCCTCGACGACCTCGGGGATTCGTGAGACGGTGCCGGCGTCGACGTTGTTGTTGAGGGTCAGCTTCGGAGCGAAGGTCGCCAGCGCCTTGGACACGTTCGACAGCCAGGCCGGCACTTCCTTGGTCAACCTCAGCGCGGGACTCGAGACGATGAAGCGCCTGGCGTTGCCCAGCTTTCCCGCGCGCGCCGTGCTGAGCATCACCACGCCGCCGAAGGAGTGGCCCAGTGGGACGACTTCTCCTGTCGTTTCGTTCTCGACGTGCTCGACGAACGCAGCCGCGTCGTCCACCCACTGCGCCCACGAGTCGACGTGGCCTCGTTGGCCGGCGCTCTCTCCGTGGCCGCGAAGGTCGACCGCGTAGGTGGCCATCTGACGCGCGGCCATTCCGTGGGCGAACCGCTCGTAGCGGCCGCTGTGCTCACCGTGACCGTGGACGACCGCGAAGGTTATGGGCGCGCCGGAGACCGGCCACGCTCGATAGGCCAGCCTCGTGCCGTCGCGGGAGGTGAGGGAACCCTTGCTGGCCTGCGCGCTCTCAGCCGCCAAGGTGACCGAATCCGCGGAGGATCTTGAGCGCCTCCTGCTCGGCCTCGAGCAGAGTCGGAGCGTAGGCCCGGATCCCGCAGAGGGCGTAGGCCCACTCGGGGCTCGGCGGGCTCTGGGAGTGGAGCCGGAAGGTCGGCGGGTAGAAGAAGATTCGCTCACCCTCGACCTTCTTGATCACCGGCCGTTTGGCGAGGACATCCTCGAGTGACTGACCGCCAGGAAGCCGGCCACGTTCGAAGTCGAGCCGGCGCAGCTTGGCCAGCGGATGGTCCTCGTCGCGGATCGATGTGCGGATTCCGTACTCGGCGCTCAGGTCGCGCATGAAGATCGTGATGATCAGCGCGTCGGTCTCGTCGCCGGCCATCTTCACGAACGCCGA